>QHCE01000020.1 GCA_003243955.1 Acidimicrobiales bacterium
TGATAGGCCGCAAGCCCATCCCTTCCCAGTCCACAAAGCCCCTAAAGACCCCGAGCCTTTCCACACACCCCCATGCAGAGACACGTGAATATCGGGTATTAGCCCACGTTTCCGCGAGTTATCCCCAAGAAAAGGGCAGGTTACTTACGTGTTACTCACCCGTTCGCCACTGATCCACCCCCGAAGAAGCTTCACCGTACGACTTGCATGTGTTAAGTACGCCGCCAGCGTTCGTCCTGAGCCAGGATCAAACTCTCCAACAAAAAACATTGAAAAACCAAACCCGGCAAACAAACCACCAACAAAAAATTAACGGAATGCCACCGAAACCCCCCAAAAAACCAAATTCAGGAAGCCACAAACGACACACACAAAATCCATAAACACACTGTTGAGTTCTCAAACAACACCACACACCACAACACGCCGCCAAGCGCGTCAGGGGATGATTTTTTAGAGCTAGCTGGTAGGTAACTTTTCCCACCAAACAGCTGGATCAATTATATCACTTTTTGTTTGATCCAGCTGCCCCAGCTGACTGTAACAACCGAACTTGGCTGCTTCAGTTCTCCGAGGCGGGCATGGAGAAATGTACGACATCACTTCTGCCGCTGCTACACCGGGGGTGCCCTATAAACACCCGCGATGGTGCGTTTGCCTTTGCGCAGTACCAGCCAGCTGCCGAACAACCAATCAGACTCCGCGGGCGGGCGCTCAGGATCGGCAATTTTCTGGTTGTTGAGGTAAGCGCCTCCGCTCGCGACGGTGCGCCTAGCTTGCGACAAGCTGGCGCACAGACCGGTGTCTTTCAGTAAGGCAGCCGTTGTCATAGTCGGGCTTGCAGCCGGAATTGAGCCGGCTTCGCGCAGGGCCGCGACGAGAGTCGGCTCAGCGAGCCCGGCTAGCTCTCCGAAACCGAATAATGCTTGGCTGGCCGCGATCACTCGCGCTGTCTCCAGCTCACCGTGTACTAACACAGTGAGTGTTTCGGCTAGCTTGCGTTGCGCACACCGAGCGGCAGGTTGCTGCTCTGTGTGCTGCTGGAGTTCTTCGATCTCCGTACGATCAGAGAACGTGAGCAGCTTTAGCCACGGGAGGACATCTTGGTCATCGGCGTTGATCCAGTACTGGTACCAGGCATACGGACTGGTTAACTCGGGGTCCAACCAGATGGATCCCCCGCCGGTGCTCTTACCTAACTTCTGCCCCACGGCATTCGTGATCAGGGGAACCGTAACCGCATGCACATGCTCACCGGTAACTTTACGCACCAGATCTAGCCCAGCCGTGATATTGCCCCATTGATCATTTCCACCTAGCTGCAGGCGGCAACCAAATTTTCGATGCAGGTGTAGGTAGTCCAGCGCCTGTAGTAGTTGATAGCTGAACTCGGTATAACTGATTCCACCCTCATTCAAGCGAACCGAGACCGATTCCTTGGCCAGCATCTGATTAATCGAGAAGTGCTTTCCGGTGTCGCGCAAAAACTCTAACGCCGACAGCTTTGCGGTCCAGTCCAGGTTATTGACCAGCGTGGCGGCGCGCGGACCGCTGAAATCTAGAAATCTCTCCAACTGCGGACGAATCCGCTCCACCATCTCGCGCACCCGCTCGGGAGTGTTCAGCGTCCGTTCGGCGGATCGGCCACTGGGATCGCCGATCAAACCGGTGGCTCCACCGGCCAACACGATTGGCCTGTGTCCAGCCAGCTGAAATCTTCGTAAAGCTAGCAACGGCACTAAGTTTCCGGCATGCAAGCTGTCAGCGGTAGGGTCAAATCCGGCGTATACCGTAACTGGACCGTGCCTCAGCACAGCTCGAAGCGCTGCTTCGTCAGTCGATTGCGCGATGAGCCCGCGCCAGCGTAAATCGTCAATGATGTCGCTCATGATGTTGAGCGTAGCGGGAGACTCTATCGGACTCACCGCTGTAGATCACCGGCACGAACAGCCGGGCGATAAACGGTATTGAAAGAAATCACGCCCGAAGCAGTGCTTCGTCTGGAGCCACCGGGGCGGGAAGTGTTGAAAGGCCTCCTAGGTAGGTATGAATCGCAGCCGCAGCAGACCGTCCTTCCGCTATTGCCCACACGATGAGCGAGGCTCCGCGTCGCATATCGCCGGCTACAAATACGCCTGGAGCGTCCGTCTGCCATGAGGCATTTGAGTTCAACACTCCCTCGCTAGATCGGGTAAGGGAAAGCTGTCGCAGCATCGGGTCATCTTCAGTACCGGCAAAACCAATAGCCAGCAGCACCACTTCGGCCGCTATGTCATGCTCACTGCCGGATAACTGCTCTACGACCCGGTGGGCGCCATCACGACGTACCCGAACCTGTGTCACCCGCACCGCACGCACCGCGCCCACCGTGTCGTGGAGGAACTCAGATGCGGTGACTGCGAAAGCGCGCGCACCGCCTTCCTCATGAGCAGGATAACTACGCAGCAACCAAGGCCGGGTAGGCCACGGATCAAGCGTAGTATCCCGAACCGCCGGCGGTTCGGGATAACGGTCGAGCTGAGTAACATTCGCGGCACCTTGACGATGCGCCACTCCTAAACAATCCGCAGCGGTATCACCACCACCAATAATCACCACCTGCTTGCCGGCTACATCGATCGGCGGAGGTTGACCCGGCGCAGCAACCGAACGGTTAGCTCCCACCAGATAGTCCATAGCCTGATACACCCCGGTGAGTTCGCGGCCTGGGACTGCAGCATCCCTAGCGGCCAACGCGCCGCACGCCAACAACAGCGCGTCATGTTCAGTCCGCAGCTGCTCGGCGTTAAGATCCGCGCCTACCGCGCAGCTCGTCACAAAACGCACGCCTTCGGCACTCAACTGGGCTATCCGACGGTCGATGTGGTGTTTCTCCAACTTGAAGTCTGGGATGCCATACCGCAGCAACCCGCCGATGGCATCGTCGCGCTCATAAACTACAACCCGGTGACCGGCGCGCGCCAGCTGCTGTGCGGCAGCCAACCCTGTAGGTCCAGAGCCCACGACCCCAATGCTGCGCCTCGACCAGTGCGGCACAAACGACGGCTGCACCAGGTCATCGTCGAAAGCGCGCTCAATAATCGTGGCTTCAATGTGTTTGATCGTCACCGGATCATCGGCGATACCTAGCACACAAGCTGATTCACAGGGCGCAGGGCACAACTTGCCGGTGAACTCGGGAAAGTTGTTGGTTGCGTGCAGTTCGTCAATGGCGCGGGCCCAATCGCCCGAACGGACTAGATCATTCCAATCAGGAATACGGTTGCCCAACGGACAGCCAACGCTCGTGCTATGGCAAAACGGGATCCCGCAATCCATGCAACGCGCTGCTTGTTCTCGCATGGCAGCTGGATCTGCTGGCGCATACACTTCACGCCAATCACGAGTGCGGATGCTCACCGGACGTCGGGCAGGCTCTTCACGCCGATACCGAAGAAACCCTCTCGGATCAGGCATGCTGCACCGCCGCCATCACCGCGGCGTCAACGTCGCGGTCGTTAGCCTGAGCATCAGCAATCACCGATGTCATCTTCAAGTATTCACGAGGCATAATTCGGGTGAACCGTCGCTGAGCTGTCTCCCACTCGGCCAGAATGCGCCGTGCTAATTTCGATTCGGTCTCATCGACATGACGACTCACCCAAGTGTGCACCACCTCGACGTCGGACTCCGATAAGGGCGTCAACTCTACAAACTCGGAATTCACCCGACGGACCTCGAGTTGGTACCCATATGCCACACCGCCGGACATACCCGCCGCGAAGTTTCGGCCGATCGAGCCAAGCACGATGACAATACCGCCGGTCATGTACTCACAACCGTGGTCGCCGATGCCTTCAACTACCGCGACCGCGCCAGAGTTGCGGACCGCGAATCGTTCACCCGCGCGGCCACGGCAGAACAGCTCCCCCGCGGTGGCGCCGTACAGTGTGGTGTTGCCGATAATGACGTTATTTTCGGCTGCGAAACTGGCGGCGGGATCTGGCCGCAGGACGATTCGCGCACCGCTAAGACCGTTGCCCACATAATCATTGGCGTCACCGAATAAGCGTAACGTGATGCCCCGTGGGGTAAACGCTCCCAACGATTGCCCCGCAGTACCGCGCAACGTGAGGTCGATGGTGTTGTCGGGCAAACCCTTCCCGCCGTAGCGCACAGTGACTTCATAACCCAGTCGGGTACCCACTGCACGATCGGTATTACCGATCGCAACAGTGGCATTGATCTCACGCCCGCTGGTTAACGCTGGTTCGGCAACCTCCAGCAACTTGGTATCCAAGTCCGTGGCGGGATGCGGCTGCAAGGACCGAGTCCTCACCCGCGCATGATCGGTCGCTTGGTCAGGGGTGAACAGGATGGGCGCAAGGTCAAGACTCTGGGCTTTCCAGTGCTCCAGCGCGGGATACGCATCGAGCAGGTCCGCCCTGCCGATCACATCATCCAAACGACGAAACCCCAAATTGGCTAAGTATTCCCGCACTTCCTCGGCGAGGAATCGGAAAAAGTTCTCCACGAACTCCGGTTTTCCAGAAAAACGTTTACGCAACTGAGGGTCTTGGGTGGCAATTCCGACCGGGCAAGTGTCTAAGTGACAGACCCGCATCATGACGCAGCCGGCGACTATCAACGGAGCGGTGGCGAACCCGAACTCCTCAGCACCTAACAACGCCGCGATCACTACGTCGCGGCCGGTCTTAAGCTGGCCGTCCACTTGCACGGTGACGCGATCACGCAGCCGGCTGCGCAGCAAAGTCTGCTGGGTTTCGGCTAGCCCCAACTCCCATGGAGTGCCGGCGTACTTGATCGAGTTAGACGGGCTTGCGCCAGTGCCCCCGTCATGTCCGGAGATGAGCACGACATCAGCGTGCGCTTTGGCGACCCCTGCAGCTATCGTGCCCACACCGGACTCAGAAACTAGCTTGACGCTGATTCGTGCCATTGGGTTGGCGTTCTGCAGGTCGTAGATGAGCTGAGCGAGATCCTCAATGGAATAGATGTCATGGTGCGGTGGAGGCGAGATTAGCCCGACTCCCGGCGTAGAGTGCCGAGTACGGGCAATCCATGGCCAAACTTTGGCGCCGGGTAGCTGTCCACCTTCACCAGGTTTAGCACCCTGGGCCATCTTGATCTGAATCTCATCGGCGCTCACCAAATATTCGCTGGTCACTCCAAACCGCCCAGAGGCTATCTGTTTTACCGCACTGCGGCGCATCGGATCGGTGAGACGGTCAGGTTCTTCACCCCCCTCGCCAGTATTGGAACGACCGCCCAACCGGTTCATCGCGATCGCCAGTGTCTCGTGCGCTTCGGCGGAGATGGCCCCATAGCTCATGGCGCCGGTGGCAAACCGGCGCATGATTTCCTCGATCGGCTCTACCTCTTTCAGCGGTACCGGCGGACGCAGCCCCTGACGGAATTTTAAGAGCCCGCGCAGCGAACCTGTGCGACGAGTCAAGTCATTCACAGCGGCGGTGTAGCGGCCGAAGACATCGTACTGTTTACTGCGCGTGGCGTGCTGTAACAGAAAAACTGTCTCGGGGTTAAAAAGGTGAACCTCACCTTCCCTGCGCCACTGATACTCCCCGCCCACCTCGAGCTGACCAGACACACCTGCTGAACAGGCGGTACGCCAGGCCGCGGCATGACGGCTGGCGACTTCAGCAGCGAGTACATCCAGGCCTATCCCACCGATACCGCTGGCGGTATTGGGAAAATAGCGATCGGTTATCTCTCGGTTCAGACCTATCACCTCGAAGACCTGAGCTCCTCGGTAGGACGCGACCGTAGAAATACCCATCTTGGACATGATCTTCAGGACGCCGTAAGCCAAGGCCTGCACATAGTTTTTAACAGCTTGCCCGGAGCTCAACGCACCGAGTTCACCCAGGCTGGCCGCATGCGAAACCGTGTCACACCCCAGGTAAGGGTTGATCGCGGCCGCCCCAAAACCCACCAGCAACGCCGCGTGGTGCACCGTCCGGCAATCCCCCGACTCGATGACAAGCCCCACCTTGGCCCGACTTTTATGTCGTACCAGATGTTGATGCACAGCCGAGATCAGCAATAGGGACGGAATTGAGGCGAGCTCGGCGGTGCTGCCTCGATCACTGAGCACCAGCAGCTCGACGCCGTTCTCCACTGCCGCCTGGGCACGTGCACAGATTTCCCCCAGGGCGCCCCCTAAACCCACTCCGCCTTCACGCACCGGATACACCCCTGACAACCGTGCAGTGGCAAATCGGATCCGCTCATTACCCGTGTTCGCGGCGAATAGCTGCGCCCATTCAGCATTGCTAAGCACGGGTAAAGGCACCTCGATGCGGCGACAATTGCCAGGGCCAACCGAGAGCAAATTGCCTTCTGGCCCAATAGAAGAGGACAAGCTCGTAACTAAACCCTCGCGAATCGCATCCAAGGGAGGGTTGGTGACCTGGGCAAACTGTTGGGCGAAGTAGTCGAACAGCAATCGAGAACGGTGCGATAGCACCGCGATCGGAGTATCAGTACCCATGGAGCTCAGCGGCTCGGCAGCACTGCGGGCCATGGGTAGCAGCAACAGTTTGCGCTCTTCTTGCGTGTAGCCGAAGCTGAGTTGCTCGCGTAACAGACGTTCGGTGCCTTCGGCGCCTACCGGGGCGTCGTTTGCTAAAGGTTGGAGTTCGCGAAGCTCCAATGTGCCAGCGTCAAGCCACTCCTGATATGGATGCTTTGCGGCGAGCGCCTTGGTGAGCTCGACATCGGTAACAATGCGGCCGAGGCTGGTATCGACTACAAACATCCGCCCCGGCTCAAGCCGGCCTTTCTCAACAATGCTCTCGGGATCTAGATCCAACACGCCTGACTCGCTGGAAAGCACGACTAGATCATCGCGAGTGCGACACCATCGCGCTGGTCGAAGCCCACTACGATCCAGCGCGGCGCCGATGAGGACACCGTCGGTAAAGGCCACGCAGGCAGGTCCATCCCACGGTTCGATCAGACATGAGTGAAACTGATGGAAGGCACGGTGAGCCTTGGGGAGGTCGTCCCGGGCTTCCCAGGCCGGCGGGATCATCATCAGCATGGCGTGCGGCAGCGAGCGACCCGTCAAGTGCAGCAGCTCCACTACCTCATCGAAGCTCGCTGAATCACTGGCGCCTGTATGGCATATCGGCAACAGCTCAGCTAGCTCGCCACTGATTAACTCCGACGCCAGCAGCGCTTCGCGGGAAGTCATCCAGTTTCGATTGCCTCTGATGGTGTTGAACTCACCATTGTGTGCTGCATAACGGAAGGGGTGCGCTAGCTGCCACGAGGGGGACGTATTGGTGGAAAAGCGACTATGTACCAATGCCATCGCGCTGTCTAGACGTGAATCAACCAGATCAGGATAAAACTCTGCAAGTTGGCCAGGGGTGAACATGCCTTTGTAAACGAATGTCCGCGCCGATAATGATGGGAAATATACTAACCAATTCCGCTCTCGAGCGGCGAGTTCAACTCGTTTTCGAACTCGATACACTCGACGATCCAAGGCTAGATGCGACAGCGACGCGCCATGCTCGTCATGGGCTGCGAGAAAAAGCTGCGCGATGACCGGCATAGCTCCACGAGCGTCTTTGCCCAACGTTGCGGGCTTCGTCGGCACCTCCCGCCAGCCCAGCACCTGCGTCTTTTCCGCCTCGGCAAATCCCTCAATCATAGCAATGGCGGCAGAGCGTTCGTCGATATGCGTCGGGAGAAAGACCAGCCCAGTGGCGTAATAACCTGCGTCCGGAAGCTGGAAATCAACGGATGCACGGAAGAACACATCGGGCAGTTGCAGAGTAATACCGGCACCATCTCCGGTATGTAAATCGGCTCCCCGGGCGCCCCGATGATCGAGTCGACATAGCGCGGACAGGCCCTGCTCAACAATGCGGTGGGTGCGACGACCAGCCATGTCTACGACGGCCGCGACACCACAGGCATCATGTTCATAGTAAGGGCGGTAAAGCCCAGGGAAGGGCGACGCTGGCTGCGTCATCGTTGGCTCCTTCCGTCATCAAACTTCGTTATGGGCATTCCCACGAAAGCAAAAGTATCTCCTCGCCCAGGCTGTAGAACACGTTGAAAACCTACGTTAACGTGACGACTACTTAGCGCTGTCTTAGTAAGCAAGGGTGAGCGGAACAGCACAAGCAAGAGATGCTAGCCAGACTCAGGCAAGTCCTAGTACCTCAAGTGGCTGACCTCAGAGGGATGGTAGCGGAATATTAAGATTTCTTAATGAAGATAGAGTCAGTGCTTCGGTCAGAACCTTGTTCTCTGGTTGCAACCCTAACTGACTGAGGACGAATCCTTCCAACAGCGCCGTCCAGTCCGCGGCTCGACGTAACATGGCGTGGCCGTCGCCGCTCACCACGAATCGACAGATTCGATCGGTAGCTCGCATGGCGTCGATTGAATATCGGTAGGAAACCTCTGGCCTAACGATCCGATCACGGTCCCCGTGCGCGACGAGCACGGCTCGACCAGCCAGTTGGATAACAGGCTCTTCCTGTGGGGTCCATGGCGCGAGTGCGGCCACAGCAACTATTGCTGGGGCGCCCGCTACTCGTAGCGCCGTCCTACCTCCCATGGAATGCCCAACTAAAACTACTGGGAGTCCTGGAAATCGCGCCGCGGCCTGCGCCAACGCCCATTGCGCATCGAGCACCGCGTCCAACTCTGGCTCGTTCCAGCCACGAACACGATTCCGTAGCAACCACACCACTAAGCCGCGCTTTCGACCAGCCCGGTGAAGCGCTCGAGCAAAAAGCAGCATTCGAAGGTAGACCTGTCTGGTTCGCCGAACCAACTGTGAGCTGCGCGGCACTCCTCCATGCAGCAGAATGACCAGCCCCGAAGGGGTAGTTACACTCCGCGGAAGCCACTCGGCGATGTGAGGTTCATAGCTTCGGCTCAGGGTTCCTCTCATCGACGTATGCCAGCCCGATAACTGCTCACAGCAGGGGAACCTTCTACCCAAAACCGCCATGCCCAATCCGTGGCACTTCGGATTCCGATTCGCGGACCACTGCATACCGCGTCGCTGGAAATCGGCCAGCCGGATTCGGACGCGGTAAGCCGCACTGGCGAATCTGGGGTTAGCACTGAACAACCATTAAACGTACCGTCAATTCTCAACGCCCGAGCCAAACGAGCTGGCCCCGATGCCAACTTGGCGTCAGACAGGCGGCTGCGTGCTCGGCTACTCGCAAGCTCGTTACCACCGATGACCTCACCGGCCCGCAGCAAAACCGCGGCGGCGCTGCCGGCCGGCCCACACGCAACGTTGGCACACCAATGCATGCCATACGTGAAGTAGACATAAACGGTGCCGGGCGAGCCGAACATCGGCGAGTTTCGCTCAGACCGACTCCGGTAGGCGTGGGATGCGGGATCCTCTCCCACTCCGCCGTATGCCTCCACCTCGACAATCCGCACGGTAACGTCATTGGCGGTGAGCAACGCACCCAACAGTAACCGAGCGGCCGTAGGTGCTGGATCCGCCAGCGCTGCTGCCAGGCTGCCGGTCGAGTCCACATCCGCTCCGTGTTGTGCTATCTGCCCAGCACGCGGGCGACCACGCGAGCAGGCGAACCGTCCAGGTCAACATTAAGTGGGAGTGCAATTACTTCAAATTCGGTATTAACCAACTGGCTCAAGCCGACCAGATTCTCGGCAATGAGCACATCGTTACCCAGCAGCGTTTTATGAATGGGAAACGGTTCGGCGTCCACGCTTCCGGCGTCGACGCCAACAAGCTTAACGCCCCGCCCGACAAGCTGCTCGGCGAGCTCGGTAGAAAACGCCGGAATGCGCGAGTAATAGTCAGCGGCAGCAGCGGCCTCGCTGAAGCCGGTCCACAGCAACACGATGTCGTTTTCTTCAATCGAGGACACATCGGGAGGCCGCTGCGATCTGAGGTCAAGAAGCCGGCCACGACCCACAAAACGATCCGGGCGATACGCGCCTAGCATGTTTCCGCCGCGGATCATATGCCCTGGGGCATCAATGTGCGTACCGTTATGCGTTCCACATCGAATAACGTGGTCCAGAAAGCCATCGGAGTCGAGATTGGCCACTTGGGAAATCTCGACCTCAGGATCTCCCGGATACGCCGGAGTCTGTCGGCCCAAGCGCATCGTCAAATCGACCAGCATCAAAACCTCGGTATCATGGTGTGCACGTCATGTCTCGACCTTCTACCTACTACGTTCCCGTTGGGTCTAGTGTTCCGACACTAACCGGTGTGGGCGGCTTCGGAATACCATCAGCCTGTGGCGTCGAGTCGGAGTCGCTACGGCGATGCAACCGGCCCGGCCACCACATCCAGCGGCCAAGATCGAGATTCAGGGCCGTTACGAGCACTCCTCGAACAATAATGGTGTCCAGCAGAACACCAAATGCCACAGCAAATCCAAGCTCAGCAAAGAACACCAACGGTAAAGAACCCAGTGCCGCAAACGTTCCAGCCAGGACCAATCCAGCAGATGTGATTACCCCGCCGGTGGCGGCAAGGCCGATCAGTGCCCCACGCCGGGGGCCTACACATTTCGCCTCCTCGCGCACTCGCGTCATCAGAAAGATGTTGTAATCAATACCCAATGCCACTAAGAAGACAAAGACAAATAGTGGCAGCGAACTGTCCATATGCGCGAAATGAAATACATGTTCGAACACCAGATTGCTCACTCCTAACGCCGCCCCGAACGACAACACCACGGTGGCAATCAAAACCAGTGGGGCAACCAGCGCTCGTAGCAGCAACGCCAAGATGATGAACACCACCAGCAGCACCAGCGGAATGACTAATTTTTTATCGTGCACCACCGCTGTTTGGGTGTCGAGGCGGATCGCAGTACCGCCGCCGACCTGTGCGTCGGCTTCGCTGATCTTATGCACCGCCGCTCGCAAACGGTCCACAGTGTCCGCGGCGGCTTTGCTATCTGGTGGGGCAACAGACGTGCCTTCCAGGTAAACATACTTGCCTTTGATAACCGGTTTAGCTACCTCGGTGATGCCGCGGGCATCACCGAATGTTTTTCTTAATTGTTCGGCGCTTTCCGCTTTCCCGATCACAATGATCGGATCTCCGGCGCCAGAGGGAAAGTGATGCGCGAGCGCTTCTTCGCCACGAATTGACGTCGGCACGCTAACAAATGCTTCCTTGTTCTGCAAGATGTCGGCTTTGACACCCACTAAGCCAAGCGCACCAATAGCGAGAACTCCGGCAGTAACCAGCCATACAGTACGCGGCCTACGCGCAATTGCCTGACCAACTTTGGCCCAGACGCCGTGCTCGGTCGGCTCCGTTGAGCCAACCGCTGGCTTCACTGGCCAGAAGACCCAGCGTCCCATGATCACCAGCAGAGCCGGCAACAGCGTTACCATGGCAAGCAGCCCAACAGCCACGCCAATCGCAGCCACCGGACCAAGGCCTTGGGTGGAGTTCAAATCTGCGACAACAAGACACAGCATGCCCAACGAGACCGTTGCTCCACTAGCGATGATCGCTGGCGCCGCACGGTGCAATGCCAGTGCCATGGCCTCATGCCGGTCGGCGTGACGTCGAAGCTCTTCCCGGTATCGAGCTACCAACAGCAGCGCATAATCAGTACCTGCTCCAAGCACCAGCACGGTAAGAATGCCCGCGCTCTGCGCGTTCACCACCAGGCCAGCGTGCTTGGCGAGCAGATAGATCAACGCTTGCGCCGCGGTCAAGGCTGCACCTACCGAGATCAGCGGTAGCAGCCACAACGTCGGGCTACGGTAGGTCAGCAACAGCAGCGCGATAATGACGACCAGTGTGGTGTAGAGCAGTGTGCTGTCGATCCCATCGAAGGCTTTAGCGGAATCGGCAGCGGTTCCCGCTGGGCCAGCCACGTAAGCACGCAGTCCCGGCGCACCAGACGAGGCGATGCCGCTGAGCCCATCGATAGTCTTACCGATTTTGCTCCAGCCATCCGCACTGTTGACCTTGAGCGGAACAATAGTTTGCAACGCCGCAGCGTCTTTCGAAGGTTTGGGGCCGATAACTGGCCCGCCCAGCGTCGCAACCTTGTGGAAAGATGCCACATCAGATGCGGCCTTGGTTCGGTCGGCGCTAGTAAGTCCACCTGACCGCTCGTATACCACCAGCGCGGGTAATAGGCCACTTTCTCGGAATTGTTTTTGCAGCTCAAGTACCTGAGTAGATTCGGCGTTGCCAGGAAGCCAGTTCTTGGCGTCGTTCTGCTGTGCGTCCGTGAGCGAACCGGCCAGTGGTGCGGCAACCGCGATCAAGATTAGCCAGAAAGCCAAAATCACCCACTTAGCTCTCCGTCCACTGGGTAGCGATACCAGTTTATGGGCAATGTTACGAGCCGAATCCATCAAGGTCTCCTCATACGGGTAAAGCACCAGCAGCGGGGGTGTGGGATTTAACGGGGTGGGAGTACAGCCAACACAAGGAGTGTTTCTATCCCAGGGGTAGGACAAAAAACCTCGGCAACAGCGGCGCAAAGCGCGATTATCACTAAATAAACAATTAGCGCTTCCGCACAGTACCTACAGCCAATGCCGCTGTGCAACAGGCACAGCACTAGCCAACTTCTTACAACCAGTGATTCTTCCGGAACAGGCCGTACAGACCGACGCACACGGTCGCAATGACGGTGAGCACCACGAAGTATCCGTAGTGGGTATGTAGCTCTGGCATGTTGTCAAAGTTCATGCCGTAAATGCCGGCGATCGCGGTCGGCACCAACGCAATCGCCGCCCATGCTGAAATCTTTCGCATGTCCTCATTTTGTCGAGTCGCGGTCTCGCTGAGTCGCACATTGATCTGGGCTAGATCAGCCTGTAGCGCGTCAGTCAGTAGTCGGTCGAAGCCGGCAATCGCGTCCGCGGCCCGTAGCAAGTGGTCATGCACGTCCCGAAAACGGTGGCGAATATCCTTGGAAATACCCGGTACATTCTCGTGTTCGGCAAATCTTTGCGTCACGACAACCAGCGGCACTACCGCGCGGTGAAACTCCAAAACCTCCCGTTTGAGCTTGTAGATTCGCTGCGAATGATTGCGGTTATCTCCGCTGAAGACCTGTGTTTCGATCTCGTCGATATCATCAGCAATGGCCGCTATAGCCTCGATGTAGCCATCTACAATCGCGTCGGCGGCGCGGTACAACACCGCGCTGGGACCGTGCCGCAGCAGCTGCGGGTCGTGATTAACATCAGCTCGAACCGCAGCGGGAACTCCTGAGCTGCCATGCCGCACGGCCACCACAAAGCGCTTACCAAGGAACAGCGCTAGCTCGCTCACGTCCACGATCTCGTCAGAGTCCACGTATCGAACGGGCTTGATCACAACGAATGTCAGGTCATCGTAGATCTCTAACTTCGGACGCTGATGCGCTCGGATGGCATCTTCTACGGCTAATGCGGGCAGCGCGAAGATATCTGCGATATCGGCAAACTGCTGCTCAGACGGCTCAAATAAACCAATCCACACGAAGCCTCCGTGCTCGTGGGCGAGCTGCAAGGCATGGCGGGTATCAGGCTCAGGAGCCTGACGCCGACCGTCGATATACAAGCCGCAGCCGACTACCGCGTCGTTGCCCGTCACCATTTGGTCGCCTTGGCGCATTGAATGATCAGCTCCGTAATTTTGCGCCTACAACCAGCCGGGCACGCTCCACCGCGGTATCCCGCGCTGCCGTCGCCTCGGCGAGAGTGAGGGTTCGGTCGGCCGCACGGAACGTAAGCGCATACGCCAATGACTTGTTGTCCTCCCCCAGCTGCGCTCCGGAAAAAACATCGAAAAGCCGTAAAGACTCCAGTAAATCTCCGGCGCCCGCACGCAGCGCGCCTTCCACAGCCGACGCGGGCGTGTCCGCAGGCACTACCAGCGCAACATCGAGCAGCGCGGGTGGGAACGCCGACAACCTTGGGGCGCAGGGCACCGCTGGTTCCGGTAGCGCATCAAGGTCAAGCTCCATAGCCACCGTGCGAGGCGGCAGCCCTAGCCGCGCCACGACCCCTGGATGTAGCTCCCCGGCATGACCGACGACGCTCATCGAACCAGCTGGACCGACGATCGCCAGCTCAGCGCAGCGCCCCGGATGCCACGGCGCGTATTCGGCTTGTCGAACGTGCAGCTGGATCCCGACCGCCGCGGCCACTGTGCGGGCCGCATCTACCGCATCTGACCAATCAGCTGCCTCACCACTGCCCCACCAGCCACTGCGGAGCCGCTCCCCCGTGAGGGCCACAGCAATGTGTCGCGGCTGATGCGGAACCGCCGCGTAGAGCTGGGCCACCTGCTCATCGCTAGGCCGGGCGTCTACCGGTAACCGCGGGGCGGGGGATGCGCCCGCTTCTGGTAGATACACCAAACCGGACTCGAACAACGCCACACCGCGCTGACCTCGCGCTACGTTTCGGGCCAACGCCTTCAGCACACCCGGGAGCAACGAGGTACGCAGCAGCGGCTCAGCGTCATCGAGCGGATTAGCCAAAGTGCAGGCACTGCGACGCGGATCATCCTCGAGAAAGCCTAGTATCTCGGCGATGTTGGCGACAGTGAACGGATAGCTGATCACCTCGACATAGCCGTCCTCAGCCAGTGCTCGGCTCACACCGCGTAGCCGCCGCTGCGCAAAGGTCAGACCTGGGCTTGCGGGTGCTGGCGGTAGCTGTGAGCCGATAGCGTCATAGCCCCGCAACCGGAGAACTTCCTCCACCAGATCGATGGGGTCGCTCAGATCTGGCCGCCAGGACGGGGGCGTCACGGCCCAGCTCTCGGCGTTGTCTGTGCCGGTCTCGACCGTGCAACCGATAGCCTGCAAGGCGGCGCGGGCCGCGTCGGCGCCGTAGCTCGCCCCAGCAACTCGATCCGGCAAGCCCGGATCCAACTCGATCGGTAATGACGGGACGCGGGCATCGAAATCCAGCACATTCGGATCTGCCACGGCGCCGCCCAGATCCACCAATAGCCGCACCGCGCGCTGTGCCGCAACCAGGCCTAGCTCGGTATCCACACCGCGTTCGAACCGTTTGGATGCTTCACTGCCGAGCTGATGTCGCCGGGCGCTGCGCGCCACCACAACCGGATCCCAATGTGCGGCTTCAATGAACAACTGGGTGGTGGACGACGACACCTCTGTAGTGGCACCGCCCATCACAGCGGCGAGCCCGATAGGTCCGGAATCATCGGCGATCACCACATCCTCGGGATCGAGAACACGCTGTGTGCCATCGAGGGTCTGTAGCTTCTCCCCCGCATGTGCTCGCCGCACCACCATCTGACCTTGCAGAGTGGCCAGGTCGTATGCGTGCATCGGCTGGCCCAGCTCGAGCATCAGATAGTTCGTCACGTCCACCGCGAGCGAGATAGAGCGCACACCCGACAGCAACAGGCGACGCTGCATCCACCAAGGCGTTGCCGAGTCAGGATTGAATCCCCGCACCACTCGGGCGGCAAAACGATCGCAGCGCGCGGCAGCATCCAGCCGCACTGGATATGGCTGTGCATCCGTCGCGGCCGGAACACTGAGCTCCGCCGGATCGGTGAAAGCTAGATTCAGCGCGGAGGAGAGCTCCCGGGCCACGCCACGGATGGACAGGCAGTAGCCACGATCTGGGGTGACCGCAAGTTCGAACACCACATCGGGGAGACCCAGCGCCGCGACCGCGTCGTCACCAGGGCGAAGCTGACCGGCGAACTCCTCGCGAGCCAGCACCAGGATGCCGCTGTGGTGGTCTGGGCTGATTCCCAGCTCATCCAGCGCGCAAATCATGCCGTCGGAAAGCTGGCCGTAGGTGGTGCGAGCGGTGATTTCGAATCCGCCAGCGAGCACAGCCCCGGGCAGCGACACCACCACCCAATCGCCGACCGCGAAGTTGCGAGCACCGCAGACGATCGAGCGCGGCTGTGCCTCCCCCACGTCCACCTGGCAGTGGCGGATTGGCTTTTTAAACCCGGTCAGCTCGACGATGCTGACGACCTCACCGATCACGATCGGACCACGGAGTTCATCACCGATTCGGTGAACAGCTTCAACCTCAAGCCCAGAGCGGACTAGGGCAGCATCCAGCTCAGCGACAGTAAAACCGCCTGGCCCAGCTTCTTCGCGCAGCTCCAACGCGATGAAATCACGCAACCACGACACAGGAACGCGCATTAGATTTCGGCTCCAAACGCACTAGAGAAGCGCACATCGCCATCGAACAGATCACGGGCGTCAGGGAGTCCATGCCGGAACTGCAGTGTGCGACCGATCCCCATGCCGAATGCAAACCCGCTGTAAATGCCCGGGTCCACGCCGCAGGCGGTGAGCACACGGGGGTTCACCATGCCGCAACCACCCCATTCGATCCAACGCGCGCCCCCGCGTGCCTGGGGGAACCAGACATCGAACTCCGCGCTGGGCTCGGTGAACGGGAAGTAGGATGGACGCCATCGCGTCACCGCGTCGGGGCCGAACATGGCGCGGGCGAAGTAATCTAATGTGCCCCGCAGATGCGCCATCGTGATGCCCTTATCGACCACGAGACCCTCGACCTGCTGGAACAACGGGGTGTGGGTGGCGTCGGGCTCGTCTGTCCGGAAAACATTTCCGGGACAGATCACATAAATCGGGGGCTTACGCTCCAGCATGGTCCGCGCCTGCACAGGGGATGTGTGCGTGCGTAACACCAGGCCGGCGTCAACCGGTTCCAGGAAGAACGTGTCCATCATGCTGCGCGCCGGGTGGTCAGGGGCGATGTTGAGCGCGTCGAAGTTCAGCCATTCCGCCTCAACTTCGGGTCCTTCGGCGATCTCGTATCCCATGCCGATGAACAGGTCGCAGATCCGGTCGGTGAGGCTCGAGAGGGGATGGCGCGCGCCATGGGGGCGTCGTGTGGTTGGAAGCGTCACATCGACCGCCTCGGTAACCAGCATCTGCGCATTGCGCTCGGTAGTCAGCTGCGCTAACCGCTCCTCGTAGGCTTGGACCATCGCGGCACGGGCTTGGTTCACGAGTCGGCCCACCTCGCCGCGCTGAGGCGGCGGTAGCTCGCCAATATGGCGCCGAGCCAACGCCAAGGGAGCATTGTCGCCGAGGTGCTGTGGCTTAACGCCAGCCAACTCGTCCAAACTGGTAACGCCGTTGAAGGCTCGTTGTGCTTGGGCAACGGCGGAGTCAAGCGTTTCGGGGCTCGGTACGGCGGCATCAGACATGTGTTCAGGCATAGGAGATAGTGCTTCCTGGTGACAAAGCTAGTGGAGAGATTCGACGAGCATACGCCTACACCGCAGCGAAGCTTACGGCGTGGAAGAGCTCTACCCTGTGCCAGGTGGGGATGGCGTCGGCAATAGGAGTCGGCCGCTATCGAGCAGTATGGCAGTTGCCAGATGCCCGCCGTCTTGTTTTCGGCGGCTTCATCGGTCGGCTACCCATTGGAGTGACACCAATAGCCATCATCCTGGCTGTACATCAGGCATACGGCTCCTACATTACTGCTGGGATTGCGGTTGGTACCTACAATGCCGGTTTTGCGCTGGGCGCACCCGTATTGGGTAGGCTGGCCGACCGATACGGGGCTCCGCTAGTTCTGTGGTTGGCTAGCGCCGCTCACCTTCCGGTGATCGTTGTGCTGGTAGTTTCGATCAGCACGAGCTGGTCGCTGGGAATGGTGTGGACTACGGCGCTGTGTGTCGGGCTCACCGCGCCGCCTACATCACCAGCAGTCCGCTCGGCGTGGAACGCGCTCACCGCGGGTCCAGGGCAGTCGCTCCGCCGTGTCGCGCTGTCGCTGGATTCGGTGAGCTTTGAACTCTGCTTCATCGTGGCCCCGCTAGTAGTAGGAGTGTTCGGACTGTCCGGTCGCCCCGTGCTGGCTCTTCTCGCATCGGGAACATTCGCCGCAATTGGCGCAATGCTGATAGCCAGCGGCCGCCACATCAATCGAGCTCGCCAAGAGTCCAGCGCCGCATTCCCTCGTAGTGGCCCTAGTGCCATCTTCACTCCGGGCATTCCCACATTGCTAGTCGTGACTGCCGCATTGGGCTTCGCGCTCGGCGCGCTCGACATCACGCTTCCAGCTTTCAGCAGCGCGCACGTCAGCGCGGCCAGCGCGGGAGGCATTGCCACCGCACTCTTTGCGTTGAGCAGCGTGGGCAGTGTTACCGGCGCGCTCTGGTTCGGCACTAAACACTTCACGGCGGCGTTGGCCACGCAGTGGGCTTATACACTGGCCGCGCTCACGGCCGGGCTGGTGATGCTGAGCGTGGTCACCAACATCCCCATGATGATGGTGATGATCGTGATCTGTAGTGCGCCAATAGCCGCCGTAGCGACAGTAGAGACCTCGATGGTGGCGGCAATTGTTGCACCCAGCGCGCTCAACGAGGCTTATAGCTGGAACTGGACAATTACGGTGGTGGCGGTGGGCGCGGGTCAGGTACTCACCGGAGCGGTGGTAGAGCATTTCGGTAGCGCGATGCTGGGCTTCTTGCTGGCGGCGGCTGGCCCGGCGCTCGGTGCGGTGGTAGCGGCGCTACCGCGATCAAAGCTGCGTCAAGCGGAAGCTGGCGCGCAAAAATCGTAGGTTCCGTAGCGGCTCGCGACTGTGAGAGGATAGTGCCATGACGCATGCGTTGGCATACGATTCCTGGCCCCCGGTGTGGGATGAGGCAGCTGTCGCCGCGCTGCCTGAGGACGGTCACCGTTACGAGATCTACGAAGGGGCGCTGCTCGTGAGCCCACCGGCTAACTGGGAACACCAAGGTATCGAATCTAATCTCCTAGTGATGCTGCATCAGGCGGCTCCAGCAGGGTGGCGGGTGCTTACCGACCTCGGGGTTGACTGCGGGAACAACAAACTGGTGCCCGATGTTGTGGTGCTCCGCCCCGGCGCTCTGGGAAACGGCAAACAGTACGGCCCAGCGCAGCAGGTGGCGCTCGTGGTGGAAGTAGAATCCCCCTCAACTCGGATGAATGACCGAAACGCGAAAACCATCATCTACGCCGAAACCGGGATTCCGAACTACTGGCGGGTCGAGCGCAACCCGGCCGGTTGGGTAATTGTGGTGTATGAGCTCGTGGAGGGTAGCTATCAGCAGCTGCACCGGCTCGAACCAGGGGAATCAGCAACGCTGACCGCGCCGTATCGCCTCACGCTGGTGAATAACTTGTAGGCACAATTGTGGGGCAATACTTTCGTCGACTGGGCTGGAGTCGGAGCTAGTCATTACGCTATAATTATAGCTATGAAAACTATTTCCGTGGCGCAGGCCCGAGCCCAGCTTTCTGCACACATCGATGAAGCGGTGACCACCCACCAGGCGTTTACCATCACTCGTAACGGCGAACCCGCTGTTGTGCTTGTCTCCGCTGACGAGTGGGAGTCCATAGAGGAAACGCTTTATTGGTCCGAACCAACTCGTGCCGCTGAACTACAAGCAGCGATTGATCAAGCAAACTTAGGCGAAACCGTATCGCTAGAGGAAGCATTTCCCGAGTTCATCGCACGTAAGCGCAAAGAGGCATCTGGTACATGACGTACACTATTCGGTTGACCAGCGGGGCACGTAAATGCATAAACAGTTTGCCGTCAAAGGTCGCTGACGCTGTTCTAGAATTCGCTTACTCAGCCCTTGCGGAGAATCCCTATCGGGTCGGAAAGCCACTGCACCACAAATGGAAGGGATACCACAGTGCACGCAGGTCCAGTTACCGCATCGTCTACCAAATTATTGACGAGACTGTCACCGTGCAGATAGTGAAAGTTGCTTACCGAGCTGAGGCGTATCGATAGTCAGGCGGCTTAGGGAGCATCTTTATCGTCTATGTGACTAGGAGAAGCGCGGAATGGCCTCGGTTGGAGCCAGTTGCTGAGCATATTCAGTGAAGACCGACAGCAGTCGCTCGTTCTGTTCTGGCCGCCCCACAGAAATGCGCACGCAACCGGGGACCGCACTGCTTCGATCCCGGATCTTGATCTGGTTTTCCTCCATGATCCGCATCAAGAGCTTGGGATCGGTGGTCCGCAGGAGTAGGAAATTGGCGTCGCTAGGGTAAATGTGTTGCACGGCCGGGAAAGCCGCTAACGCCTGTTCGAGCGTGTGACGATCGCTCAGAATCCGCTCGCGAAGGGCTCGGGCGTAGTCGACACCTTTGGAAGACATGGCCTCAGTGACGGCACGGACAGCCGAAACAGTCAGCGGATAGGGCGCGTGAATACGACCGGTGAGACTGATGACCTCGGGGTGGGCGATCATGATCCCGCAGCGTTCCCCAGCGAGCGCGTTCTCCTTTGACACCGTACGAAGCGCGACCACATTGGGGTATTTCCCGATTTCGGCGCTGAATGAGGGTTGGCCAGAGTAGGCCACATAGGTTTCATCGACCACGACCAGCGCCTGACCGATGAGGTTCTTGCTCAGTTCAAGCACATCTTCCCGCCGCATCAGGTTCCCCGTGGGATTGTTCGGGGAGCAGACGAAAACGAGCTTTACGTTGGGGTCCGCCCGGCATGTGTCGAGAATCCGAGGTACATCCAGCTGGAAATTGTCGCCGAGGAGCGGGATCTCGTGAATGGTAGCACCTTGTACATGCGCCGAGTGCTCATACATAGCAAAGGTCGGCGGCTGAATAAGCACCGCATCGACGCCTTCCCGGCAGAAGGCTCGAGTGAGGAGGTCAATGGCTTCATCCGCGCCTCGAGAAAGCAACAGCTGTTCCCGAGCGACCCCGTAGAGCTCAGCGAAGATGTCGAGCAGGTGAGACGGTTGCGGCTCGGGGTAGCGGTTGAGCCCCTCCTGCTCAGCGGTGCCTGGATAGGGCGGGTACATCATCTCGTTGGCATCGTGATGCGCCCACGCCTCGTTCTGCTCGCCTTCCTTCCGGGCGGAGCTATAGGGCGTCAGGGCCAGAACCTGCGGCCGGGCCAGCTTGGTAATGACTTCGCTGATGTCCATGCGTTACCTCTTTGTTCGAGACAGGGGGGGAAGCGGTAGGCGACGTGCCGGTAGGGAGCGCTGCTGCTTGGGCGGTTGTCCTACGGGTGGTCTTCGCGACGTCCACCCCGGTCACTTTCTTCCATTGCCCAAAAGTAGACGGACCATCCGGGCCGAACCCTATCCGTGCTACCGCCTCGGCATGGGGGTCCGGGTGGGCGGCGAGCACGATGTACTCGTATTCAGGGGCGAGCTCTTCCGGACTGAACCGTGGCGGTGCGCCCTGGGCGTCGGTCACCCGCACCCCGGCCGCGGTCAGAATCGGAACGAGTGCGGCGGTGTCCGGTGCCTTAAGGTCTCGCTCGAATACCACGTCGACTCGCCCGTTCGGGCCTAGTAGTTCCATGAAGCCGATACAGTTCTGCCCAGTGGCACAATCGCCGGAAGCAACCTCCTCCAGAGCCTGAAAGTCCCGCCACTCTTCTTCCGAGCGGAACATCACCTCGGGGACGGTACTGGCAAGAGTGGCTCCGGCAAGTGGGACAGCTGGCCTAGCGGTTACTAACTCGCCGTTGCAGGTGGCCGGCGTTCCAGAACCGCCTGTCCACAGCCGGGTAATCTCCAGCTCTCCGACCTCGCGAGGCCGGAGCTCTGCCACCACCCCGGCAATGGCTTCGTCGCCCTCGAGCACTCCGATGGTCACCCCGAAGGCCGGCGGCGGATCGGGAAGTTCTATGCCGTATGCCTGCGCCACGGCCGTACGCAGCATCGAGGTCGTGCCATCCACCGGATCGAAGACCCAACGGATGCCCTGGTCGTCCTCCGACGGAGTTTGCTCCCTCGCGCCCAGCTCCTCACCAAGCACCGAGTGGCCGCGGTATGCCTCCAGGACCCGATCCGCCATAGCGCCTTCCGCGCGGAGCTCCGCTGGAGTGGCGAACTCTTGTTTGCCCTTGCGCAGTACGCCAAGAGTGGGATGGTTAAGCGCGGCGTCTATGCCGCCATGCCGCGCGATCTCGCCGAGCTGCTCGTCAGCGCGAAGCGATTCCACCAGCTCGGCATAACCTTGGCTGAGTATTGGCAGGGCGTGTGCTCTAACAAGCTGCTCGCCAAAGGCCAGGAACTCCGGAACTCGCTCGGAGGGCGGAGAAACTGAAGCCATGTGTCCTAATACCTATCTAGGGCGGGGTTAAATGGAGAGCTGATAAGACAGACCGCGGCGACATTACGGGAGATCGCGCCTCTGAAGACATTGCTGCGCATAAGTGAGAACCATTTCACATCCGGCGTAACGTCACTTAAAGCTGGGGACGCTCTGTAAGCTAACCCCCATGACTAGCCCCCTGATGCGCCGCATAGACCTGCGAAAGTCTCCTCACACACCTCGCAATATCCTCCCGCGTGCCGCGGTGGAGGTCTCGGACGCGGCCGAAAAGGTAAAACCGATTATTGAGGCAGTACGAAAAGACGGCGCGGCGGCGGTGCGAGCCGCGACCGAACGCTTCGATGGAGTGACGCTCGCTCAGCTGCGGGTCTCGAGCCAGGCCCTCAGCTCCGCGGCGGAAAGTTTGGATCCCGCGATCCGAGCAGCGCTGACGGAGGCGATCCGGCGCGTGCGTTTGGTCCATGCCGATCAGCGCCGAGAAGATGTCACGACACACGTGGTTCCTGGTGGCCAGGTCACCGAGCGCTGGCGCCCGGTGCGCCGAGTCGGCCTCTATGTCCCGGGCGGCCTGGCGGTCTACCCGTCCAGCGTGGTGATGAATGTGGTGCCGGCGCAGATTGCTGGCGTCGAGTCCATCGCGGTGGTTTCTCCACCACAACGCGAGACCGGTCTGCCGCATTCGCTGGTACTGGCGGCATGCGCGCTACTCGGTGTCGATGAGGTGTATTCAGTCGGCGGCGCACAGGCGATCGCAATGCTCGCTTACGGCGTCACCGACGAGGAACAAGAATGCGTTCCGGTGGACCTCGTGACTGGTCCGGGAAATATCTGGGTCACCGCCGCCAAACGGCTACTGCAAGGCGTAGTGGGGATCGATGCGGAGGCCGGTCCTACGGAGATCGCGATCCTGGCTGACGCTACCGCCAACCCGAGATACGTCGCCGCCGATTTAATCAGCCAAGCCGAGCACGACCCCGCCGCCGCGTCTATTCTGGTGACTCCTGATGTGGAACTCGTAAAGGCGGTGGAGGCGGAGCTCGAGCGACAGGTCGCCCGGACGAAGCACACTGAGCGCGTCCGGGAAGCGCTGGGTGGACCGCAGTCCGCGATAGTGCTGGTGTCAGATCTGGAGCAGGGCTTGACAGTCGTGGACGAGTACGCCGCTGAACACCTCGAAGTGCAGACAGCAGACGCGAGGGAAGTCGCCGCACGGGCGCGGAACGCGGGCGCGATCTTTATCGGGTCCTACTCGCCTGTTTCACTGGGTGACTATTCCGCCGGATCGAATCACATTCTTCCGACCGGCGGCTCAGCTAGGTATTCATCCGGACTGTCAGTACAGACATTTCTGCGCGGCACCCATGTGGTGGAATACGACGCTGTGGCACTGAGTGGAGTCGCTAGACATGTCATAGCATTGGCACAGGCCGAGGATCTACCAGCGCATGGCGATGCGGTACAGGTAAGGATTACCGATTCCAATTGAGGCCAACATCGTAGAGAATCGTAGGGAGCTGTGATGGGACGCATTGGCAGAGTAGAACGGGTAACCGGCGAGACTAAAGTGCTGGTCGAGATTAACTTGGATGGCACTGGCCGCACCGATATTCAAACCGGCGTGGGTTTCTACGACCACATGCTGTCGCAGCTCGGAAAGCACGGCTGCTTCGACCTTACCGTCCGCGCCGAGGGCGACCTGCACATCGATGCGCACCATACGATCGAGGACTGTGCGATCGCGCTTGGCCAGGCATTTCGCCAGGCGCTAGGTGACAAAGCTGGCATTCGACGCTTTGCGGATTCCTTGGTCCCGTTGGACGAAGCACTGGTGCAGGTGTCGGTGGATCTCGCCGGGCGGACATATCTGGCCCACTCCGAGCCTAGCGTGATGGAGACCGCAACGATCGGGTCGCAGTTCCCAGGCACCATGGTCCGACACATCTGGGAATCCTTCGCGAACAACGCCCAGATCGCGCTGCATGTGCTGGTACTTTCTGGTCGCGATGCCCATCACATTGCCGAAGCCCAGTTCAAGTCCGTGGCTCGGGCACTTCGGGTTGCAACTGAACCAGACCCACGGGTGGCTGGCATTCCTAGCACCAAAGGCCAGCTGTAATTTCTGCCTCCTCGGGGTGGGTAGCCTGAGCGCAAGCTGTACGTCTCCGCCGCGGCCCGCCTGAACCAACTCCGCCTAGTTTGGTGAAACCAAGTCCAGATAGTTGCGCCGGATCGCTATATGGTTCGCGATTGGAGGTCACTGTTCCTTCTACGCCGAGGCTGCGCCAGATGCTGGTCTTGCCGAGAAGCAGCTGAAATGTCTGCGCCAGCTCACCATTGGAAATCAGGTTCAGGTTCGGTAGATATCTGCGCGGTGATCCACCCGATCCACATTGATGGTCTGGATTGTTTCATCAATGCGTAACACAACTCGATACTCGCCTCGCCGGGAACCACGCCATCCTTCCAACTCATTATGTAGAGGTTTTGAGACACGCCAAGGGTCGCGACTAAGTGGTCCATCAATGAACTCGTAAATTGCCCATGCCGCTGAAAGTGGGACACCCCGTGGTGGTCCCACAGAAAGCACACGCAAGGCGCTCGGGGAAATCTTGACGTGGTATTTTTCGCTCACTGACCACCGTGTTCGGCGCGGCGGCGCTCTTCAAGCCTCTGACGAAGATCGTCGATGCTGTGGTATTTACCCTCGGCGATATCTCGCTCCGCTTGGCGGATGTCTTCTACCGCCCCTGGCTTGGAAAGGATCTCTCTCGTCATTTGCAGTGACTCGAAGTCATCGACTGCGATGAGCATGACGTGCGGTTTACCGTTTCGAGTGACGATAATTCGATCATGTGTGGCCTCTACCTCGTCAGCGAGCGCAGAAAAACGAGTCTTAACGTCATTGAGCGGCAAAATCGTCATGGTTGAAATTCTAGTCAAATAGAACTCCACTCGCAACGGGCAGGCACCATTTGCGGCAACGGAGACAGCTACCGCAGCGAACGAACCCAGTTCTGTAGCACCGTCATTCCGGCGTCTCCGGACTTTTCCGGGTGGAACTGGGTTGCGGCCACCGCTTCGTGCTCCACCGCGGCCACGAACCTCTTACCGTGCTCGGTGTAGATCACCGAATCAGCTATGTTGCTCAGCGCCTGATCGTCATCACACGCCGCGTAGGAGTGCACGAAGTAGTAACGGGCAGCAGAATCCAGCCCCGCGAACAACGTGCTCGACGGGGGCGCTTGCACAGTGTTCCACCCCATGTGCGGTAAACGCTCCGCATGCAATCTCCGCACAGTTCCTGGAAGGACGCTCAACCCTTTAGCGCTGATCCCGTGCTCCTGACCGGAGTCGAACAGCACCTGCATCCCCACGCAGATGCCTAACACTGGCGCACCAGCCGCAGCTCGGGAGGTGATCATCGCCCCGGCGCCGATTGTCTCTAGCGCGCTGGCGCATGCCGCAAACGCGCCTACTCCCGGGACCACGAGGCCATCGACAGCGGAACAAACAGCTAAGTCGGCGGTTACCGTAACTACAGCGCCTACTCGCTCTAGGGCACGCTGCGCCGAGCGGAGATTCCCGGAGCCATAGTCCAACACGGCCACTTTCGGTGGGGGAGGGTTCATGGTGCTCCTTTTAGCAGGTATTCGCTTTCGCTTTTAGCCAGCCTTACTCGGCCTTGACAACATTCTTTAGCTGTAACTGCATCGCGCCCGGCTGCGCCTTATCCAGCTCCGGCTCCAAGCGCGGGCTCGCTGGCTCTGCTGACAGGCCAGGACGCAGCTCCGGTTCGCGCGACCACGACGCACACACCACATACGTCACCACAGCGAGCAGCGCCTGAAGAAACAGCAGACCAGTGGCGTGCAGCTGCACGATCGGGACGCTTACACTCGAACCTAGCTCGGCTTCGGAGATCAAGTCCCGACCATTGACCCGAGCGACTTCCTCGCCGAGCTGCCACATCACCAGCGAACTCGCCAAACCCCCCAGCGCCAGCGATACCAGCAGCACAGGTCCGCGCCTACTACGCCAAAACCACATCGTAAAACCCACAACGAGCCCAGCCACCGCCACGATCAGCGCAAATCTGCCGTCGGAGGAGATGAACTCTTCCGGCTCTTCATCGACGAGTAACGCACCATGCGGGCTAGCAATCAACTCCAGCCTCGGCGCCCAAAACCACCACAGCAAACTCAGAGCGGCACCGAGCACCGCCGAACCGGCGACGACGCCGATCCCGCCCAGCAACTCAGTGCGGTACGTGCGCAGCAGCAACCGTACCCTCTCGCCAGAAAACATGGACAACCAATCTTGTCGTCGACTCATGAGCCTGTGTTTCTCATGAAACTCCGGCCCCTCACTCGGTGCCTCTCATGAGCCGATACTCGCGGGACCCAGCAGCGCCTTCAGGTCTGCCATCAGCGCCGACGATGGTGCCACCCGCACGCCCTCACCGAGCTGGAACGTGGTGGTTCCTCCCTCACCAACGAGCGATACATGCACCTGTGTCGTACCCGGATGGGTGGCCAACACCTCGCGCAGCCGCTCGACTAGACCAGCATCGCAGCGTGGTTCAGCCACCGACAACACCAGCGGCCGCTCCGCGGTATTGCTCACGTTGGGGATAGACACATCCAGCGCGATCAAGCGCGGAGCATCCTCCCGTTTATCGACTCGGGCCTTAAGGACCACAATCTGGTCTGAGATCACATGCGAGCCCACCAGTTCGTAAGTGGCCGGAAAGAACAATGCTTCGACCGCACCGTCTAGGTCTTCAATGACGGTGCTAGCCCAAACCTTGCCTTGCTTGGTGACTTTGCGCGTCACCGAAGACAAGATTCCGGCGACAGTCACAATTGCGCCGTCGGCCACGGTGTCCTCAGCCAGCCGGACCAAGGAGGTATCGGCCGCCGCGGCTAACACGTGCTCTAGACCAAGCAGCGGATGATCGGAGACATAAAGCCCCAACATTTCGCGCTCGAACGACAACAGCTGCGCCTTATCCCATTCGCCGTAGGGAATTGGCGGCGTCATGGTGGCGGAGAGATTTGCTGCCGCATCGCCGCCGCCCAGCGAACCGAAAAGGTCGAATTGGCCAATAGCCTCGTTGCGTTTCGTACCCATGAACGTTTCGATCGCCTCGACGTGCACCGCAAGCAGGCCACGGCGTACATGACCGAGCGAATCGAACGCGCCCGCTTTGATCAGCGACTCGACGGTCTTCTTATTGCAGGCGACCGATTCCACCTTGCTGAGGTAGTCGTAGAAGTCGGCGAAGTGGCCCTTCACGCCACGGGTAACCACAATCGAACTCACGACGTTAGCGCCGACGTTGCGCACGGCGGTGAGACCGAACCGGATATCGGAGCCGCGCGGCGTGAACATCGCATCGGACTCGTTGACATCTGGCGGGAGCACCTTGATGCCCATGTGGCGACATTCGGCAAGGTAGACGGCGATTTTGTCTTTGTCGTCGCGCATGCTGGTAAGTAACGCCGCCATGTATTCGGCTGGGAAGTTTGCCTTCAAGTACGCGGTCCAGTAGGACAGCAAACCGTAACCGGCGGTGTGCGCTTTATTGAACGCGTAATCAGAGAACGGAACCAGAATGTCCCAGAGCGTCTTGATCGCCTGATCGGAGTATCCGTTGGCTCGCATCCCATCGGCAAATGGGATGTACTCCTTCTCCAGGATCTCCTTTTTCTTCTTGCCCATCGCGCGGCGGAGCAGGTCCGCGGCGCCCAGTGAGTAACCGGCCAGCTGCTGCGCGATAGCCATGACCTGCTCTTGATACACGATCAGCCCGTAAGTGTCGCCCAAGATGTCGGCTAACGGCTCGGCGAGCTCCGGGTGGATCGGCGTCACCGGCTTGCGTTTGTTTTTTCGGTCCGCGTAGTCGTTGTGTGCGTTGGCCCCCATCGGTCCCGGCCGATACAACGCCAACACAGCGGAAATGTCTTCAAAGCTGTCCGGTTTCATCGCCCGCAGCAACGAACGCATCGGCCCACCGTCAAGCTGGAAGACGCCGAGCGTGTCGCCCCGAGCGAGCAGTTCATACGTGGCGCGATCCTGCAGGTGCAGTGTCTCCAACTCTATGGTTTCCCCGCGGTTCGCCGCGATATTGCCCAGACAATCATCGAGGATCGTGAGATTACGCAAACCCAAGAAATCCATCTTGAGCAAGCCCAGATCTTCACACGTCGGATAATCAAATTGCGTGATGATCGCGCCGTCAGCTTCACGCTTCCAAATCGGAATGTGATCGACCAACGGCTCGGCGCTCATGATCACGCCGGCGGCATGCACGCCGACCTGTCGGATCAATCCTTCCAAGCCGCGGGCGGTGTCGATCACACGCTTGATGTCACTGTCGGACTCATACAACGCCCGAATTTCGCTGGCCTCGGTATAACGAGGATGCGCGGCGTCGAACAGCCCGGACAACGGCATGTCTTTACCCATGACCGGGGGTGGGAACGCTTTGGTGATGCGATCCCCTACCGCATAGGGGTAGCCGAGCACGCGGGCGGAATCCTTCACCGCCGCCTTGGCTTTGATCGTGCCGTAGGTGACAATCTGGGCGACCTTGTCCGCCCCCCACTTATCAGTGACGTATCGGATAACATCGCCGCGCCGGCGCTCATCGAAGTCGATATCGATGTCGGGCATGCTGACCCGCTGCGGGTTGAGGAAACGCTCAAACAGCAGACCATGCGTGAGAGGGTCCAGATCAGTGATACCAAGCGCATAGGCGACTAGGCACCCCGCGGCTGAGCCGCGGCCCGGTCCGACCCGAATGCCGTTTCGTTTCGCCCAGCCGATGAAGTCGGCCACAACCAGGAAGTAGGACGGGAAGCCCATCTGGAGGATGACGCCGATCTCGTACTCGACCCGAGCTTGACGCTCGTCATCGATCCCCCCGGGATACCTCCGCTCCATCCCGCGCCGCACCTCTTCGCGCAGGAAACTCTCCTCAGTGTGACCTTCTGGAACCAAGAAGCGCGGCATGAGATTGCGCTTTTCAAACGTGGTGTTAACACGCTCGGCGATGAGCAGTGTGGAGTCACACCCCGACTGCCAGACGTCGGATGAGTCAATCGCCCGCATTTCAGCGGCAGACTTGAGGTAATACCCCGAACCGTCGAATTTGAAGCGAGTCGCATCGGCCTGCTGCGAGCCGGTCTGGATGCACAGCAGCACATCATGGGACTCTCGCTCCGAGGCGTAGGTGTAGTGGGAGTCGTTCGTGACCACAAACCGTAGATCCAGCGCCCGAGCGATAGAGACCAAACCGTCGCGAACTCTGTTTTCGATGTCGAGACCATGGTCCATCAGCTCAACGAAAAAGTTCTCCGAACCAAAAATGTCGCGATAGGCGGCGGCTGCGGCCAGCGCCGCATCATATTGGCCCAGCCTGAGTCGAGTCTGTACTTCGCCTGAGGGGCAGCCGGTCGTGGCTACAATGCCCTCGGAGTACTGGGCTAGCAACTCGCGGTCCATCCGGGGCTTGCGAAAATATCCTTCCTGCGACGCCTGGGACGAGAGCCTGAACAGATTATGCATGCCCTGCGTGGACTGCGCGAGCAGAGTCATGTGAGTGTAGGCGCCGGCCCCGGAAACATCGTCTTTCTTCTGGCTCGGCTGCCCCCAGCGCACCGGTTGTTTCACAAAGCGGGAGTCTGGCGCCAGATATGCTTCCGTGCCAACGATCGGCGTGATACCTGCCTTGGTGGCCTTGGACCAAAAGTCATACGCGCCGTACATGTTGCCGTGGTCGGTCATCGCGATCGCCGGCATGCCCTGCCGTTCGCACTCGGTGAAGAGGTCTTTTAACCGCGCCGCACCGTCGAGCATGGAGTACTCGGTGTGCACGTGCAGGTGCACAAATCCATCTCGCGAGGCGCCAACCAACGTCTTCAACACCCCCGCTCAGCCCGAACCTCCGGCTAGCTTAATCGCCGTGCTTCCGGAGATATTTCTGGCTCGCCCACATTGTTACTGATGCCTAGCGTTACTACTGAATCGATCGTTACTTCCTCAGCCCGAAAGTAGCTAAATTTGCAGGTCAAAAGGCCGCGCGGTCAAGCTACTTTCGAGCTGATTAGTAAATAGATCCGCCGCGGTGATCAGTGTTACCGCTCCTTGCCGAGCCTGTTCCAGGAGTGGTTCAGTGAATGCCTGGCGTCCGCATAGAACCAATAGGGCGCTTGATGCCTTCGGCCCCAAGGCCGCTCGTTTTTTGCGCAGCTTGCCCAAAAGGTCAACGTCAGCGACTCGTCGCCACTTGCATTCTGCGACCATGGCATAGCGCTGCTTTCGTATCCCGACCACATCAATTTCGGTTTTACCATCTCGCGACCACCATGAACCCACCTCTTCGGCCGCTCCTACCAGCCCCTCAGGAGCGTAAACGCCAAACCATCGGCGACAGCACTCCTCAAACGCCCAGCCCATAACGTTATCGAAGTCGCTAAGAATCTCGGCGAGCACTTCTTTGACCCGGCCACGCTCTAACCGGCTGCGATTGTTGGCAATGTATCGGAACCAAAAGCGGAAGTAAGGGTCTACGATTTGGTAGCTACTTCGCTCTTGAGCTCGGCTCACCTGTAGCGGATGGCGAGGTGCAATGTAGCCAAGGTCCTCCAGGCGCTCTAGTTTGCGTGCCAGATTGCCAGTAGGTACCCCGGCGCCTTGGGCAATCTCATTGTGGTGGGTCGCCCCCCGAGCGATAGCCCGGAGAATGGCCAGGTAAGTCCCGGTATCTCGAATACCCTCGCCTTCGCGGAGCAAATGTCTGGGCTCGTCGTATAGCGGAGAGTCCTTGGCGAGTATGCGGTCGCTAATGACACCTTCGATGTCTCCACTACCAGCCCAGAGCTGATACTGCGGGGTGCCACCGAGCACTGCCCACCGGCGTAGCAACTTTTCCGGATCATCGATGTCGGTAAACCCGGCTGCCTCACGGTAATCTAGGGGCTGCAATCGAGGCCGTATAGTGGCACGACCAAACAGCGGAGCGCCGCGCTCGAGTAGCCGCTCCATCATGGTGAGCGCGCTCCCGGCTAATACGAGCGTCAGTGGAATTCCTGCACGGTCCCACTGATCCCAGTGTCGTTGGATTATCGAATCGAGAGCCGGCTGAGCCGACTTAAGCCACTGGAACTCATCCAGGATCACTGTTAGAGGCGCGAGGCGAGCTTGGTCGCCGAAGAAGGTCAAAGCGTCATCCCAGGTTCGGAACGCAAGCATCGGACTTCCCAACAAAGTTCGCCCAGCCTCATCTGCCAGCAGATCAAGGTGTTGGCGCTCGCCCTGTTCGTCGCCTTGAAACGACACTGTCCGCTCCGCGGTCATGGTATGGGCCAACAAAAAGCTCTTCCCGACCCGGCGCCGGCCAATCAATACGATGAGGGAGGGCGTGGCAGCGGCGGCATCCAGCAGTTGTGCCTGTTCGCGCTCGCGAGCAATGAGCTTTCTCATAAAGTTACTATACTATAAGTTGCAACTTATAGTATAGTCGAATGAGCGTGTCCTCGAAACGGGAATTTTTCATGCATCAAGCATGAAATTGAGGCCCATTTGTGGCGTGAAAAGCCATCCTATTGTCACATCGGGGCACAAGGACAGTACATCGCCGCAGCTTATGTAACATGTTTATCATGAGTACACATAATTTACGGGAGCTACGCGCGGGCCTTGGCAGTGTCGTGCGGGAAGTGGCCTATACGGGCCAAGAAGCGATCATTACCGATAGCGGAACAGAAGTCGCAGTAATCATCAACATGGCGGACTATGAACGACTTCACGAACATGCTGACGTCGCGGACGCGTTCTATCTACGCCAGGCCCGAACCTCGGGCTTCACGTCACTATCTATGGCCGAGATGCTGCAGCTACTCGGAGTCGAAGATGCACCACGAGAGATGACGGCGTGATCGTCGGCTTCCATCCCGAGGTGTACAAGCAACTTCAGCAGTTACCTCGCTCAACGTTCCGTCTTGTTTCAGATCAAATCTTCGCTCTGGCGCAAGAGCCACGACCGGATGGAACAAAAAAGCTTGTCGGTGGTGGAGGCAACGATTGGCGGGCGCGGATCGGAGAATACCGGATCATTTACGAGATAGGTGACTCTGTGCAGACTGTAACGATCATGAGAGTCGCTCACCGTCGTGACGTCTACCGCTAAGACTTACTGCCATGGCTGACCGCTAGAGCACCAAACGTATCGGATCATGTCCAATCAAGAATTCGTACGCCGCAACCGCAACCGATTCGGGTAACCGCTCACTCAGCGCCCTGCGCACGGTTGGCGTGGTTCTCAGCTCATACCCCTTTGCTTTCCGCATTCGCTTACCTCATGGAGCGGTGGGCCGCCGTGCCGCTATTGCAACTCTAAGCTCATCGGCGTCGACGACCTCGCCCCGTGCTAGTTCAGCATCGGAAGTAGCCAACCGTTGCAACGTTTCTGGATCAGACAAGATTTCCAGAGTTTCCTCGAGTGCCTCAAGGTCTTCGACCGCCACCAGTACCGCCGAGGGCCGACCATGGACGGTCACCGTAACCCGCTCATGGTGGCCGTCAACGCGGCCTACCAGCTCAGAAAGGTGAGTTTTGACCTCGCCTAAAGGCAACACCGTAGTCATAGTCTGAAGTATGACTAAAAACTTGGGAAGTTGTCTAGTTTAACCTTGGAAGCGGTTCAAGTAATAGCGAGCTCACTCGGTGACAATCTTCAAAGCGTGGGCTAAGTCGGCCGGATACTCGGCTGTGAAACTCACCCGCTCTCCTGTCGCAGGGTGCGTGAAGCTCAGCCGAGCGGCGTGTAGCCATTGGCGGGACAAACCAAGCCTGGCGGCCAGGGTGGGATCGGCACCGTAGCTGATATCACCAGCACACGGATGTGCAATCGCGGCCATGTGAACTCGGATCTGATGAGTCCGCCCCGTTTCTAGGCCTACATCGAGCAGTGATACGGCCCGAAACGCCTCCACGGTCGCATAATGGGTAATGCTGGGCTTTCCGCCAGCAACAACCGCGAATAATCCATCTCGGCGGGGGTGTCTACCTATTGGCGCATCAATACTGCCAGAGCTGGGATCTGGATGTCCCTGCACCAGCGCATGATATCGCTTATCCACAGTGCGCTCAGCAAAGGCCCGCTTTAGACCCGTGTACGCCAGCTCACTCTTAGCAGCCACCATTGCACCGGTGGTGCCGACATCGAGTCGATGCACAATGCCTTGCCGTTCCGCGGGGCCGCTGAGCGCAAGCTGATGCCCCAATGCCGCAAGCCCAGCGGTCACCGTTGGACCCGTCCAGCCCGGACTTGGATGCGCGGCCACGCCCACCGGCTTGGATACCACCACCAGATGTTCGTCGCTGAACAGCACCTCCAAACCAGGTACCGCCGCCCTAGTGGCAACGTCGGAGATGGGCTGCGCTTGCGGTAGTGCGACGTCAAGCCATGTCCCAGCCGGTAACCGTGCGGCTTTATCGACCACCACACCATCGGCGCTCACACCTCCGCTGTCAATGATTTTCGCGGCCGCGGAGCGAGACAGCCCAAACAGTCGGGCCAGCACCTGATCGACCCGGCTTCCAGCCAGGCCATCTGGCAACGGAACGCTTCTGCGTTGGCTTAGAGGTTGCGCGGATTGCTGGCTCATTCGGCGTTATGACCGCCGTCAGCCGGCGGAACTCGTCGTGGCTGAAACGCTGAGGTTCGGCCCAACAGCTCTAGCGACAGTAGGAGTACCACTCCAACCACGAGCGCGGAATCAGCCAAGTTAAACACTGGCCAGGGTGGTGACACCGGATCGGCAACGCTAATGAAGTCCACCACCGCTCCACGCAACGGTCCCGGGGCGCGCAACAAGCGGTCGATAAGGTTACCAGCGGCGCCGCCTACTAGTAAGCCCAATGCAATCGCCCACGCCGAAGAAATCACCCGTCGAGAGAGCACGGAGACTGAAATCACAACAATTATCGCCATCAGCGATAAACCGATCGTGAAGCGGTCACCGATATTGAACGCCGCCCCGGTGTTGCGGAGGTGCGTCACGTAGATCAACCCACCAAACAGCTTCACTGGTGCGCGGCCTATCAGCTGCGAAACAACCCAGACTTTGCTAATGACGTCGACAACAATGACCAACAACGCAACTACAGCGAAAATGGTCCGTGCATTTCGGGTAAGGCATCGGCCAACAGGGTCCTGCCAAGACCGCAGGAGCCACCGCCTACGCCCTACCCATTGCCGGCTCACAAGCTGCGCCGGCCATAGGCAAGGCGACTGCCCGGGTGCGGGTGGCCCGCGCTAGCACAGCGAAGGCCGAAGTCTACTAGCGGCGTTCCTGGCGTTGCTTGCAGGTGACGCAGAGCGTAGCCGCCGGATAGGCCTCTAGTCTCGCTATTGGAATTTGATTGCTGCACCGCTCACACTGCCCATAGGTTCCATCGTCGATGCGGCCGATTGCGCGCTCGACTTGTTCAACACGTTCCAGAATGCCATGGGCCAATGTGAGCTCTTGCTCCCGCTCGAAGGTTTTATTGCCAGTGTCAGCCTGATCATCACCCGAGGTGTCAGACTGGCGAGCAATTTGAAGTGCCCGAAGCTCAACCGTGGCATTGCGGTACTCGGTGCTCAGTTGGTCAAATCTGTCTTGCAGGCCGGCGCGAATCTTCGCAAACTCGGCGGGTGGGACGGGGATAACGTTTACAGAGGGTTGCGGGGGAACGCTGGTATGGGGATGGTTACTACGGGTCTTGCTTCGGGCCGCTGGTTTGCCGCTACCGCGAGCGTCACTACGCACCGCGATCGATTGCTCGTACATGGTACCCCCTAAACGAAACACCCATGGTATGGATACGGACTGGAGCTGAACACCTTCAACGCGAAGGTACTATTAAGTCATGCAACGTTAACGGTGTTCACGTTTGATAACAACGAATTTTATATGTGCTGTGAATACCTGGCCGAACGGTATATGTCAACCGTTGGCGACGAAAAAGCTGGATTGGGTCTGTTTCATTAAGGGTGTTTCGGGCGGATTCTTCTCTAGTTTCCGTTGCCGTTGATGAGTTGTCCGCGGGCTTGTTTGACGGTGAGGGAATGGGCTGGGCTGGTGGCTTGGATGGATCCGGTGATGTCAGTCCAGGGGCCTGCGTTGACCGAGTATTGGCCGTTGAATATGACGGTGAGTTTCAGGTCGAAGGTACCAAGGTGGGTGTAGCGGTGCAGGTGGGTGTAGTTCTTTTGCGCGTCTTGGATGGTTGTGACTAGCTGAGGGTCATAGGGTTTACCAGGATCTGTGGTGGTCACTGTTTCACTGCCGTCGCCGAAGTCCCACACGTATCGTGCCGGTATCAGTTTCAACCGTACGTTGGCTACGGTGATGGTGGTGGGCTGCTCGTAGGCAACGGTGTCAGACCAGAAAATGCTGGGAAAGTTCGCTAACGTGGTGGTCGCCGGCGCCGTCAACGGCGCAGACACCCGCCCCGGGCTACGGTAAAACTCCGCCACCGCCAACACACCCGGATCGGCCTTAGGGGCGCCGCAGATAATATTGAGCGAATCAGAATTTTTCTGGAGGTCTTTAGTGATCTGAATGTATTGATTTTGCCCGTTGGCGCATGTGTCGGGTACGCAGTTGGATATGTACCGGGCAGCGTTGGGATCAGTATTGTTGACCGTGCATGTCGGCCGCACCGTCACCTGCTTTTGAGGAGGCTCAGTCGAAGCAGCCACGCGCTCAGCAGACGCACCCCCCGAAGAGCCCGGCCGCTTCGCATTGATCACAACTGAACCGAATTCCTCGGTTGATCCAGTGACGCTCACCGGCGATACATCATTTGCACGGACCGCCCCAACTGGGGCTGCAAACCAGAGCGTAAAGCACAAACCTATTGTAATCAGCTGGCGATTCATCGTTTCTCCCCTGGAGATATGTCTTGAATGATCCAATAACCAGCGTTGAAGCTGAGCGAGTGGGGAATTTTTACGTAAGAATTAGACGGTCTTTTCTTGAGCTCTTTTCCGTCTTTGTCGATCAGTTTTGCTTCTTTCGGCTGCACATACGATAGATTGGCGTTGCCCAGACGTTCAGCACTGCTTCCAATGCTTGTCTGCGCCGCTTCAATCGCTGTTACCGTGTACTCCCCGTCCACGAAATGACTGCCATTAACGAGAACTGCAGAAAGCCGTTCTACTAAAAGTTTGCAGGCCTGACATACGGAGGTGTCGTACACCCTTTGGACCGGGTCCAGGTCGCCGGTGCGCTGCGCGTAATTAATCGCGTCGATCTCAAACCGGATCGTGGCCTCAACACCCGCCCGAGAAAAATCCCGCACTTTATCGGGAAGCACCGGCGGCTGCTCCTGCGCCCGCCCCGACGCACCTGCCGAACCCGGCGCCGGCGTATCCGGCCTACCACCGCTCACGTTCGGCGAATGCGAACTCGCCGAATGCTCATGCAACGCCCACACCACTGCAAGCGGCACCAGCACCGCCAACACCAACGCCATCACAGTAACCAGCATCGGCGCCCGATCACGCCACCACCAACCCTGCCGCCACACAGCCTTCGAACGCGGCAACTTGAACTGCACACCAGGCCCCAAAAAACTCATACCCCGCACACTATCCGCTCAACGTCAACCACCGCTCCCGTTATCCACAG
>QHCE01000008.1 GCA_003243955.1 Acidimicrobiales bacterium
TGCCGTGATCTACGGATGGATGCTGTGGGTCTGGGGCGTGGCGCTGCTGGTGGGCGTGACTGCGTATTTCCTCCTGCGGCGGCTGCGACGACATCGGGGGAAGCCGTCCGGATTGGCCGTTGCAAATACTGCGCTGCTAACTCGATTGCCGCAGTACCGCAAGTCGCTGCGACGGCACCGCCGTCTTGTCGCACTGATGGGGGTGGCTGCGCTGCTGTTGCTAGCCAGCGGCGTCGGGATGAGTGTTCGACCCGCGGCGACCTCGCGGGTCGAATCGGACAGGCAGAACCGCGACATCGAGTTCTGCCTGGACGTGTCCGGGTCGATGAAGGAAAGCGATGCCAAGATCACCAAGGCGCTGGTGGCACTGGCCGATCAGCTCAGGGGGCAACGGGTCGGCCTCACGATTTTCTCTGCTGACGCCGTCGTGAAGTTTCCACTGACAGACGACGCGAGCTACGTCGGCGCCCAGCTTGAGAACGCGTATCACAAGCTCGCCGCGCCCGATGTAAATTACAGCGCGGGCACCTTCGCTAACTCCACGTTCAACGCGGGCACCTATGTCGGGGATGGGTTGATGACGTGCGTCCGTCAGTTCGACCAGCTGTCCCAGCACCGCGCCCGCAGCATCCTCATCGCCACCGACAACGCGACCGACAAGGCTGAGACCTACACGGTTTCGCAGGCCGCAGCTGAGGCCCAGCACAAGGGTATTCGCATCTACGCCTTTATGCCGCTGGAGAACGGGGTAATCGACCCGCAAGATTTAACCCAGATGCGCTCAGTGACCGCATCCACGGGCGGAGATGTCTACTCCAGCGATGCCTCCTCGTCGGTGACCGCGGCCACACAGCACATCCTCAAACAAGAGGCAACGCGCCTGAAGACCCCGCCAGTGCTCACCCGCACCGATCGTCCGCTGATCCCGTTTATCGTCGCGCTGTTAGCGGTGGTGGCGCTGTTTCTAGCGGTCTGGAGGGTGGAACGGTGAGCTTTGCGCCAATGCTGCCATGGTGGGCAGTCGCAGTCGTGTTCATTCCGCTATTGGTCGTCGCGGTTCTTCTCGTGGTCGTTCAGGCCGGCGAGCGTACGCGCTGGAGACGAGTACGCCGAGTCCTGATGGTGCTGTTACTCGCCGCAATCGCGGTCCGGCCGTCGTTCGGGGAGTCGCACCAGCCGGCCCAGTTATCCAACCTGGATGTCTTCTTCGTGGTCGACGCGACGCCGAGCGCGGCCGCCGAGGACTACAATGGTCACCAGCCACGCATAGCAGGCATCCGACGAGACATCAAGGCGATCACCGCGTCGCTGGCCGGAGCGCGATTCACGCTGATTACCTTCGCGAACGCGACCGAGATACGGGTGCCGTTGACGACCGACTCGGCCGCGGTCGACACGTCCACGGATCTGTTGGATCCCTCCGACGCGTTGTACTCGGGCGGGTCGGGGATCGACGAGCCGGTCGCCAGCGTCACCAAGCAGCTGGCGCAAGCGCAGGCCGAGCAGCCCAAGCGTACCCGGATGGTGATCTACCTGGGCGACGGCGAGCAGACCGTCAACCGTGCGGTCGGGTCGTTCGCACCGTGGTCGGCTCACGTGTCGGGCGGCGCGGTGTTCGGGTACGGCTCAACAGGCGGAGGCAAGATGCGCCACTACGACGCTGTCACCGGCAATCTTCTGAGCTATGTCATCGATGCCGCGGGCAATGACGCCTTGTCAAGGTATGACCCGGCGACACTGCGGACCGCCGCCACCCAGATCGGTGTGCCCTTCACGCACCGGACCTCGCCTGGTCGGGTGCGGGCAAACCTGGATGTCCCGAAGACCCATCCGGTCAGCTCTACCCGCTCCGGCGCACAGCGGCACGGCGAAGCCTACTGGGTGCTCGCGGTCGCACTTGGCCTGCTCGCCACGATCGAGCTGGCTGGCGTGGCCCGCCGGGCCGGTTCGATTTGGAGGGCCACATGACACAGACCCCACGCGGTCGGGGAAACCTCCCCGGCCGGGTCGCCCAGCCTGTGCGATCACGGCGGTCGCGGCGAAGGTTGTTGCTGGCGTGGTCGGCTCCGGTGGCGCTTATAGTGCTGGCGCTGGCGGTGCGGATGGTCGGGATGACGATCGTGAATGACCATGCAATCGACGCGTTCGGTAACGGCAGGTACGGGCCCAGCTCTACCGGGTTCGAGCGACTACAGACTGCGAACGTGCTGGAGCGATGGGTGGCGCCATTCAATCGCGGGGATAGCCTGTACGAGCAGAAAAGATACGGCCAGGCAGCGGAGGAGTTCCGCAGGGCGCTGGGCCTGGCTTCGGCTGACCGCAGCTGCATGGTGCGCGTGAACCTCGTCCTAACGATCGAGTCGATCGGCGACGCCAAGCTGGCAGCGAAGTCGTTACAGGACGCGGTTCATAGCTACCAGAGCGCGCTGAGCATCGTGGATGCCGCGAGCTGTCCGCTAGGCACGACACAGCATACCGGGGAGCAGCTGGCTCAGGCCTACGCGGAGATCGTTGCGAAGCTTAAGGCGCTGGACGCCAAGCCACAACCGAAGCCGAGCCAGACGAACCCGAAGCAGCCGCAACCACAGCCGCCGCCGGACAACAAAGGGAGCAAGCTGCAGGAGCGCAACGACCGGGCCCAACGCGCCGACCGGCAACATCAGGATCAGGACAAACAAGGTCACACCGAGTTCCACGAAAGGTGGTAGTGCCGTGGCGTCAGACTATGTGGCAGTCGGACACCCAAACTGCCTCCGGTGGCATCAGGACCTTCCAACATCAATATATTCCGCGGCGATCCAGAAATTCGGTTGCCCTTCATATAGAGCTTCTATCCATTCGTTCGATATTTTGTTCAAAACATAGGAACTTTGACTGTTGGTCTTGAAAGAAGAAGGTTGACATCTAGAACGCAAAGAATCGCTCGGCCCGAGAACAATGATTATATCGCTACCCAATCGGGGTTCTCGACGAACATTTACTGCGTCTGTTGTGGACTTTAGGACGACAAAGCACTCAAAGCCGGCCCGTGTCGGCTGCTGCGGTCTCGCTGCGATAGCTGGCGCAGCCGTGGTTAGGGTCGCGACAGCCATCGCCGCGCCGCACAACACGACGGCAAGATTTTTCCTAGTAATCATTTAAGATTCTTTCTAGTTGTAGCTACTACAACAGATATGTTCGTATGCCCGTTGAGAACCCGAACTACATTAAGAAAAAAGCACCACGAGAGACTACTAGTGACAACACGGTCGCGCGCTGTTTTCTCAGGAGTACCCCTGTTTTTGTTGACACCTTGATGTGACTGGTCTTTGGGCTGGTCGAAGTATGTAGAAGAAGGTTTCGGATGGGTTTAAAGCCAGTGCGGTGGAGTTGGCCCGTTCTGTCTAGGCACCGGTTGTGAATCAGCTTCAACGCCAATTGTGGTCCAGTCCGCGGAAACTTCAAGGCTCAGGTGCGCAGCACTCGAAACGTGGTGGCAATAAGTAACGGCATCGTCAGCATTGCCATAAAAGCAGGTACTGCTATACCAGAGCTGTTCGCCACGAGCCCAACTGCCGATGCGAACAACACAGCTAATAGTCCCGCCCGTAAGCACGGATAGATACCTAACACTCGGCGCAGACCCGCACCTCTGCGCCATGCAACAAGCACTATAAACGCAGTAGCCGCAAGCACTAATAACGTCAAGCTACTGGTAAACAGCAGGTGCACGTTTTCTTCTGCCTTTCGGCGAATCTCCACATCTGCCGTGCCATCGGATAGCTGCTGCACGAATCGACCAAGGTGGGTTCGGTCTTGTGGTGGGCGCGAATAGTCCAGTGTGGCAAACGCGGCCACGGCGAGTAGCCCCGCCACGCCGCAGCCGATGATCCGCATCCCCGACAGCCGAACTCCAGCCCCGCGTAGCGTGAGCACGATCACCGCCGGGGTCAGTGCAATAACGCCACCTACATAACTCCCCCACCCCGGCTCGCCAACCACCGCCACGGCAACCGTGCCCACCGTGAGCAGCATGACGAACCTATGCCAGCCTGCCATCAGTTGCGCAAGGTAGGCGGCAGCCAGCAAAGTGGCCGCCGCGAACACGGCGAATGACAGGCTCCCGAATCCAGTAAAGCGTCCGGCAACTAGCGGCGAATAACCCGCGAGTGAGTTCAACTGCATGGTTGAGCCGGTGAGCACGTCAGCGGCGAGTACCACCGCGGTGAATACGGCAACAAACGCCGCCGGGCCAAGCGGCCATCGCGCCCAAGGGCCACGGTACGCCGCCAGCACGATGGCCGAAACCAAGATCAGGGTAGTAAGCACATACACCCCGAACGCGAACGGCGCTCGCCACCAAGGCAGCAGCTGGGCTAGAAAGCTGGCCACTGGAAGACACGCGAGCGTCAGAGCAGCACATTCCACTACGTGCTCCCAGCGCAGCCGCTTGGGCGGAATCGCTACCGTAGTTTCAGTGGGCACCGTAGTTTCCGTGGGCACCGCATCGGTGTACTTGGTTCCAGACAGGCGCATCTGCGCTTCTTCCACCGCACACCTACGGCGATGAAAGAAGAAGGCCGCAACGGCTAGTAACGTCACATTGAGAACCACAAGCACCGTGAGGAAGGGCTGTACCCACGGCCGCGGTGCTTGCGTAGCGTTGTCGGCATCCACCAATGCGGACACGCTTGATTCTGTACTCGACGTGCGCTGCTTAGCGACGTGTATCGGCTGGCCAACCACCGAGCCAGGCGCCCCAACGCCGAGTAAGTCAAAAATGGTCGGCGCGATATCAATCAACTGCGTGTACCCGGCGCGCTGCGTGCTTGCCGAAATGAGCAGAGTCTTGCCAAAGCTAGAACCAGCAACAACAAGCGGGGCAAGATGGGACGGCTGTTCTGTACTGGCAATTCCGCTGATGATAATAGTTGAGTTCGGCGGACGAGCAGCTACCACGGCTTTCACTACGTCGTCGAATCTAGCAAGATCGGCCTGAGGCTCAATGCGATCAGCTACTCCCGCGCTGATCAGCGTGGCTGGGCAGCGCCGCAGTGCGACAGCGGGATCGGCAGGCAACGACGCTGCATAGTAATCGAGATATCCCCCTGGATGCGCGGCGCCTAGCGCCGCTGGTAGCCCGATTGCCGAGACACAGCCGACGCTAGCGGCCAGTGTTCCTGGGTTAGCGCCGTAGCTAAGGTGATGGTTATTTCGCGCGATTTTGTCGTATTCGACTAGCTGCGCTGAACCATCTGGGCCAGGTTTCGGCTCGGCGACGCCGAGCTTATCCGGACAGGTTTCCGACCGTTGCACAAAACCACGGGCACGATTACCCGCCCCCAAGCTCACCCAACCATCACCGGTGCAGGTCAAGCTGCCCGCGGTTCGCAACGACAGCGAAGCCACACCGCTGTGGCTGGCCAATTGCCACAACGCGGGGGTGGACTTTGAATTCACATCGCTCCATCGCAGTCCAGCGACGCCAATCACGATGACAGTCTTAGTTTTAGCGGCAGCATCGACTTTGGGGGCACGAGTGATTATGGTTTCGGTAACTCGCTCAGACGTCGCAGCAAGTGCAGCGGTGGGGGCTCCCAGGAATACGGCAACTACGAAGGACACCAGCAGGAGCGCCTGCTGGGTCTGCTGACCCCACCAGCGCCCCCGCCCTTTCACGACCGCTTCGCTAGCTGTTCATACAGCTCGACCACCTGCGCGTTGCACTCGGTTTCGCCGGGCAACTGAGCCGCGCGCCTACCGGCTCGTCGAGACAACTGCGCCGCCGCGGCGCGATCATCGAGCAGCGTAATCACCGCTTGATCCAGCGCACCCACGTCGCCGACTGGAACCAACGCGGCCGCATCGGCAACTAATTCGGGTAACCCACCAGCGTCGCTCACCACCAAAGGTTTCTGCGCCCGCAGCGCTTCCTGCGCGAATAACGGACTTCCTTCCCACTGGCTAGCCAGTACTGCCACATCGCATGCCGCGAGTAGGTCCGCTATATCATCGCGGTGCCCCAGTAGCCGTACCGGCGCATCCAATCGATCAATCAGGTCGGCGAGTTCTTTCCGTTGCGGCCCATCTCCAGCAATCACCACAAGCGGCACAGAGTCTCTGTTCTTCCATCGGGCGGCCGCGGTAATCAACACATCCAGCGACTTCTGGGGGTGCAGGCGCGCCACCGAAAGCACCAATGGCCGCTCCGCGCAGTCAAGCTCCGCTCGCACCTGCGCGGTGCTGCGCTGCGCAGGTGCGAGCGGGACGGCCGCTACCGGAATAAACCGTGCGTCCTTGGCGCCGAACTGGGCAACACGGGTCGCGAGGTCCTCGGAGACACCGATGGCAATATCGGCACGTCGAGCAAGTAGCTGCTCCAGCTGAGGTGGCCGGCGGCCTGGTGCACCCTGAGTAAGCAGCAAGTTGTGCCAGGTGACCACGAGTGGCTTACGGCAGCTGGCGGCGGCGACAAAGCCGGCCCGCAGGCCGTGTGCATGCACTACATCCACGTCGCGAACTGCTCGCCGTAGCTGAAACATCGCGACAAGGGTACGCAACGGCGAAGGGGAAGCTGGAATCTTAATTGCCTTGAAAGTCGCGCCTCGCGCAGCGAAACCAAACAGTTCGTCGGTCGCGCTCGGACCACAGACCGTCACGTGATAGTCGAGCTTGCGAAGATACGCCGTGAGCGAGGCAACGTGGGTACCAACGCCCCCAGTGCTTGTTGCCAACACCAGACCTATCCGTAGCGGCATGTGCGGCTGCTTGCTAGTCATCGGCGTCCCCCTGTGTTTCTGAAGTAGCGGCGCCTACCCGCAGCCGTGATGAGAGTAGCCCCCACAGTAACGACGCCCGAGACCGATCCAGCACTGCCAGCAGCACGCCAAACACCACGGTGGCAACTCCCCCACCTAGGGCTAGTTGCAGCATCCCAGTAAATAACGAGCTGGCATCGATCAGTTGAGCGATCACATATCCAGCGAATGCAGCAGCACCCCCGCCTAGTACACCCACAAGTAGGCTGCGTCCAACACCCTGTAGCGCCCGCGGTCCAAGCCTGCTGCGGCACAGCAGCAACAGGCCGATACCCAGCAGCGTCATTCCTATGCTGTGTCCAGTGCCCAGCGCGGGCACTCTATCGGCTACCGGAACCATCTGAACCAGAACGATATCGGCGAAGATGACCGCCGCCCAACCGCTGACTGTAATCACGGCGGTTGCCGCCGATGTCTCCGCCGCGTACAACGCTCGAGCCAGTAGTGCGAGCAGACTAAAGCCGATGAGTCCAGGAGCAAAACCAATCAGGCCGCCGGTGATTTCAGCGGCACTGTCGCGCCCATGCGCGACGCTGGAGATCACCACACCAACCCCCGCGGAGCACGCCACCAGCGCTCCCGCTGCCCATCCGCACAGCAACACGACAGCTTGAGTGCTTGCAGCTAAGGTGCGAGAGAAAAGCGCGGTGTCACCGTTACCGTAGGCGGCAGACAACCGCGGGAATGCCGAGGTAGCCACCGGAACCGCCAACACTGCCCAGGGCACGAAGAACACAGTCTGCGCTAAGCCATAGGTCACTGTGGCGCCTACGGGCTGCTGCGCGAGCTTGAGCACGACCAGCAGAGTCAGCTGCTGGGCGGCAACCGCGGCTATACCGCCACCTAGCAGACTTACGGCGCGGCGAGCTACCCCCGGTGGAAAGCGGAGTGTTGGGTTCACCCTAATTCCCAGCTTGCGCAGCGGAATCAACAGGCACAGTGAGAGCACCGCGACACCGGCCGTGGTGCCTACCGAGAGCAGTAGCTCGGCCGAGCGCGGCAAGCCTTCCACCTTTGCACCCGCACCCGCGGCCGCGGCAAAGAGCACGTAAGCCGTGATGACGGTGACGCTCGACAGCAGCGGCGCCAACGCCGGCCAGGCAAATCGATGATGGGCCTGTAAAATTCCGGCGAACACGATGCCCACGCCGTACAGAACCAGCTGCGGCGCAAACACCTCCAACATCCTGGTCCCCAGCGCTACTTCGGTACCGCTGGCGTTCGAACCCAGCAAGGCACTCACGATCGGCTCGGCGAAAAGGGCCAGCAGCACCGACAGCGGCGCTAACCCGGCAACAGACCAGCTCAACAACGCCGAGCAGGTCTGGTTCACCTCCGCGGTACTGCCGCGAGAGATCGCAGAGGCCAGCAGCGGTACCACTACGGCCGCTAGCGCTCCCCCAGCAACGGTTTCGTACACGATGTTGGGCAGCGTGTTAATGGTCTGGTAGATATTGCCCAAGCTGGTGACGCCAAGCGCCCAGGAAACTACGAAGATCCGCCCGAAACCGACCAGCCGGGCGGCGATGGTGAGGATCGCGATCAGGACTGCCGCGCCCGCCAGGCTCGCGCCGGTTCGGCCGTGACGTGCGGTCAAGCCGGCCGCCGACCCCACTGATCAATGGCGTGCAGCACAGGAGTGGACTCGATCACTCTGGTGAAACTCACTTTCTCGCTGGCGGCATTGAGCCCGACCAGACCCGCAAGCGCGATTAACATCCCTAGCCGATCGGTGTTGGCTGCCGCGGCCACACCCAGTAACGCACCCATCGCGTTGGCCCCAGCATCGCCCAGCATGGTCTGCTCCCCCAGATCTTCTGGCAGTAGCGCCGCGGCAGCACCGACTGCGCCAGCGGCCACCGCCGCACCCGGACCAGCAAGGGAGGTCCCCCCCAGAGCCAACCCAGCCTTAATCGCCCGGCCCGGGCGAAGGTCGAGCAGATTCATCAGATTGGCTGTGCCCGAGACAACACCTGCCATTAGCAGGGCATCGAAAGGTTTACGTTTGAGCACGATACCCGCAAGTAGTCCCACTCCCCCGATGGAGACAAGTTTGACCATTCCTGCGCTGATGCGGCCTTCCCGTAACGCACGAATATGGCCCTTGAATCCTTTGTAGCGCTTTTGCTCTGGGCGGTTTCCGACGATATCGTCATACAGCCCGGCGGCCCCGGCCCCCAGCCCAGCTATCGCGGCCGCGGTGGCAACCCTTCGATGCGGGGAGGCGAGCACCGCGGCAGCCGTAGCGGCTAGCGCAAACGCCGAACCCGAAGCTAGAGTCACAGTTTCGGCTCGATGATTGGTTCGAGTGAGCTCTTCCTGTACCGGTTTCGGTAGACCTTGGGCAGCCGCGAGCAGCCCGCGAGCAGCCGCGGCACTGGCGACAAACGCAACCGCAACCCGCCCAAGGTGGCTGCACATCCGCCATACACTCGGTTGATCACTACCCGCAACATCTCGATCGTGCCTTTTCATAACTCCTCCACTAAAGCTCCATAGCGACAACTTGTGTCAAGTTGTCGCTATCTCAGGCGATCTTCGGGACTTGGCTAACGGCCCCGGCGCCAGTTCCGTAGTGGCCACTTCCGCCGGCGTACTGCTGTACGAGCGCCATCGCTATGCCCAGCTGACCTTCGGCTCGGGACAGACCATCCACGGTGGAGACCGTATTTTTAGTCTCCCCGTTACTGCGCAGTGCCGCGATCGGATTGGCACCACCCCCGGCAGATGGCGCCGCGGCGACCACGTTGCTATTCACACCACTAAAGGCCGCTACGGTCGTTACCGCGGTTTTGGTCTTATTGCCAGCATCTCGCTTAGTTGACGCGGATCCGAACAAAAACACGACTGAATCCGCTGTTCCGTCAATTTTCCCCTCCGGGGTAAGCATTCCCAGCTCAGTGAATGCTTGCAAAATGGTGGTACGAGTGTCTGTTGAAATCGCTGGTTTAGTCAGGACTGAGGCCAGCACGGTCGATGCGGTCACCGCTCCTTCACCATTATTGGGAAGGTTAACTCCAGCCGGAACCCGGCGGCTCGCGAGGTCGTGCAGTACCTCATCGCTGGCGGGATCAAGATAGCGGTCGTTGAGGCGCAGGCTGCCGGTAATTCGCGCGCCACCAACCTGAAGCATGTTGATTACACCCTCGCGGTCTTTGCTGTCTGCCCCAAGCACACTGATCAACACAACAGATTTGTTCCGCAGCTTTCCATCTAGCACAGTAGGAGCAAGTTCACGGGTGTAGTTGCCATGTTGGTTCACGGCGGACTCCAGTTCGCCCACTTGGGCGCGCAGCTGGTCTTTAGATTTAGTCAGCGAAGAAACCCGGTCGTTGAGGTTGTTGAGTAGAGGCCCATTAAGCGCGGCGGTACCCAGCACAAGCCCGATGGCAAGCGCTAAGAAGACCGAGGTGAGTGAGACAACATGGTATCGAAAATTGATCACGAAAACAGCCTTTGGATGCCAAACCATAGGTCGTGCCACCAGTCAGAGAAAACTTCGAGGTAGGCACGCCCTACGGAGGAGACGAAAAGCGCCGCGGTCAGCCCAGCCAGCGCGGCACCAATGAGAAACACCAGCGACCCCGTAGAGATCTGCTGATGGTAGAGCCGACTCACACCCTTTGCGTCAACCAATTTGCTACCCAAACGGAGTCGGGTTAGGAACGTCGAGGCCATACCGGAACGTCCCTTGTCCAGGAACTCCACCAAGGTGGCATGAGTTCCCACGGCCACGATCAGCGTCGCGTTGTGCTCATCGGCAAGCAACATTGCGATGTCTTCGCTGGTGGCGGCGGCAGGAAACGTCACCGAGTCCAGTCCCAGCAGCTCGATACGGCTCAACCCGGGAGCGCGACCATCCGGATAAGCATGCACCACAATCTCGGCACCGCAGCGCAGTGCGCCGTCGGAGACCGAATCCATATCCCCCACGATCATGTGCGGCGTGTATCCGAATTCCACAAGTGCGTCGGCTCCGCCGTCGACGCCGATCAGCACCGGATCGAATTCTTTAATGTAGGGGCCCAGGACGTCGAGGTCTTCCCGATAGTCATAGCCGCGCACCACGATCAGACAGTGCCGACCGTCGAGTTTGGTGCGCACAGCTGGTACACCGACACCATCGAGCAGGAGGTCACGCTCCCGCTTCATGTATTCCATGGTGTTGGCCGCGAATGCCTCCAGCTGGGTAGCCAGGCCAGCTTTGGCGTCGTTAGTTGCCTGTTCTAGCTTGGCCGAGTCATACGGTGTTCCCTTGGCTACGGGTTCATCCCCAAAATATAGGGTGTCTCCGTCTAGGCGGACCTGCTGCCCTTCTTTGACCGCATCCATGACGTGCGGCCCCACCGCGTCAAGCAGCGGAATGCCAGCTCTGATGATTACGCCCGGCCCGAGGTTGGGGTATCGGCCAGATATGCTGAGCGCGACGTTAACTACGGCGGCAACACCAGCAGCTACTAAAGCGTCACCAGCCACACGGTCTATATCGATGTGGTCAATGATCGCGATATCGCCAGCTTCCAAACGCCCGGTGAGCCGTTTGGTGCGGCGATCAAGTCTCGCAGTGCCCACCACGCCGGATTTCCCGGCGGATCGGTTGCGGCGCAGGGTAAGCATTCCCATGGCTGTAGATTCTCGCACTCCCGGCCACGTTACTGCCGCAGGGTCGCGTTGCGGCGCGGCGCAAGGGTCACGACCGCACGTTCGCTCGACCCCTTTATGTCCACGAACTCGACAATCTTGCTGTTTTCGGCGCCAAAACTCGAATTTTTGTCGGGTATATGGACACAACTACACGGCATTACGCTAGCCCGACTTTGCCGAGCTCGCCATCTGCAGGAGTTCTTCCGCATGAGCAATACCGGCCTCGGAATCTTCTAGGCCGGCTAGCATACGGGCAAGCTCTTTGGGGCGTTCAGCGTCGCTAAGCACGCGCAAACCACTAGTGGTGACAGACCCGTCGGCGTCCTTTACTACCACTACATGTTGGTCCGCGAAAGCCGCGACCTGCGGTAGGTGCGTAACGACCAGCACTTGATGACTGCGCGCTAACCGGGCCAACCGACGGCCTACCTCCACGGCGGCCTTACCGCCGACGCCGGCATCCACCTCGTCAAAGACCATCGCACCCGGCGAGCTCACCCCGGCTAGCACCACCTCGACCGCGAGCATCACTCGGGAAAGCTCACCACCGGAAGCACCTCGGTGCAGCGGCAGCGCAGGCGCACCCACGTGCGGCGTGAGCAGCAGCTCTACCTCGTCAACGCCGTCAGTGCCCACGATCACGCGGCGGTCGTCGAGCAGCACGCCCGGCTGCTCGTGGCTGGCGTCTCGCTGCGACAGCTGCGCGCTCACCTGCGCGTGCGGCATAGCTAGCCCAACCAGCTCAGCGGTAACTTCTTCGCCAAAACGCTGCGCGGCCTGCTCGCGGGCTGCCGACAGGGAGGTGGCGGTTTTGGTCAGGGCAGCGTGGGCCGTATCGCAGCGAATCCGCAGTTCTGCGAGTGCGGATTCGGAGGTATCCAACTTTTCCAGCTGCACACGCGCATCTGCTGCCCAGGCCAACACGGCGGCGATACTGTTGCTGTCGCCGTCGTCGGATTGGCCGTAACTACGGATCAGCCGTCCCAACGCCGCTCTGCGCTCGTGCACTGCCGCCAGCCGAGCCGGATCGGCATCTAACGACTCGGGGTAGGAGGCAAGTTCGGCGGCGAGATCCGCGACCAGCGCGGCAAGCTCGTCGGCGCGTTGAGCATATCCGGTGAGGGCGGAATCAAATTGGGTGACCGAGTGCAGCTGTGTCCGCACCGCACCCAGCAGGGCAGCCCCATCCGGTTTGTCGTCGCTCCCGCCGGCCGGATCTCCTACCAACGCATGATGAGCGCGCAGCGTGGCCATGCGGAGTGCCTCCGCGTGTTCGAGACGACCCGATTCATCGCGGAGTTCGAGGTCTTCATCGGGTTGGGGTTCCACAGCGTCGATTTCGGCGAGTCCGCGGGCGAGCTGCTCGGCTTGCTCAACGCGCTGCCGAGCATGGATCGTCCAGTCGTCAAGTTCTGCGGCAAGCACGCGCCACTGGGAATACTGCTGACGGTGTTCGTTGCGGAGCGCAATTACGTCCGCGCCGGCGTATGCATCCAGTGCTGCCCGCTGCTGCGCTGGACGCAGCAGGTGCAGCTGCTGGGCTTGGCCATGCACCGTGACCAGCTGTTCCCCCAGCTCCGCGAGGGTGCTCGCTGGAACGCTGCGTCCACCGGCATGGGCTCGCGAGCGCCCCTCGGCGTGGACGGTACGGGAGATGATCAAGCTGCCGTCATCGTCGAGTTCCGCGCCAAGTAGGTCCAGCTGTTGATGTAGATCGGCCAACGCGGCTCCGCCATCGGCGGCTGCCGGAAGCTGAAGACGCCCTTCTACCAACGCCCGGTCGCTTCCTGATCGGACCCGAGCAGCGTCGGGCTTACCGCCCAGCAGCAGACCTAAACCGGCAACCACCATGGTTTTACCCGCCCCGGTTTCACCGGTGATCACCGTGAAACCCTCACACGGATCCAGCGCCGCGTCAGCAATGACGCCAAGGCCCTGGATGCGAATCTCAGACAGCACAACGCCGACGTTAACCACCTCCAGAGGTTTTAGTGGTAGTGACATTTTTATAGTCGCTTCCACTAGTGGTTGGTTCCACCGGATCTAATGGAGCGTCGCGGCGCCACCCAGTAACTGGAAGCTGAAACTTGGCGACCACACGTCGGGCGAAATCCGCCCGGCTCAGACCGGCTAGCAGCAGCGGTAGCTCGCCTCGCTTAACGTGCACAACATCGCCGGCATACACGCTAAGGCTCCGCCTACCGTCACACACCAGCAGCGCATCACCCGCAACAGCGAGGCTGATTGTCGAGTCGGGGCTCACCACCAGCGGTCGACTAAACAGCGCATGTGCGGCGTTGGGCACCACGAGCAACGTTTGAGTATCGGGCCAGATTACTGGGCCACCTGCGGAGAACGCATATGCCGTGGAGCCGGTGGGCGTGGCGCAGATGACTCCGTCGCAACCCCAGCGCGACACAGGTTGATCATCAACGCGCAACAGAACCTCGAGCATCCGGGAGTGCGTGGTGTGTTCCAGCGAGACTTCGTTCAACGCCCACTGACTGCTTGGCTGTGTCGGCATCTTATTTTGACGCTGTACCCGCACATCGAGGGTGAGTCGCTGCGCGGCGTGGTACTCGCGGCGCACTACCCGATCCAGCACCTCAGCGATGTCTTCGACTTCGGCGGTAGTGAGAAACCCCATGCGGCCAAAGTTCACGCCCAGTAACGGCACGCCTGCTGGGCGAGCCAGTTCGGCGGCTCGAAGTACCGTTCCATCTCCACCAAAAGCAAGCACAATTTCGGTTCCCAGAACAGCCGCCGTCACAGCCTGTACTGAGTCTATTGCCAGCTCAGCAGCTTCAGCCGAGCCAACATCGACCACGAATCCGGCGGCCATCAGGTGCTCAGCCGACCGACGCGCGTGCATGACCGCACTAGCTTTGCCAGTGTGAGCAACGAGTAGGACGCGCCTGGTCATGCCTGCACCATCTGAGCTACATCTACTTCCTGCAGTTCATCGGCGCCGTGCCGCAGCCAGAGGAAAAATTCTCGATTACCCGCTGGGCCAGGTAGCGGACTCGGCGCCATGCCCGCCACGCCCCACCCGTGTTCGGCAGCGCTGGCGGCAACGTCGAGCACCGCTTGGGCCCGTAGCGCCGGCTCGCGTACGACACCACCAGAACCGAGCTGATCCTTGCCGACCTCGAACTGTGGCTTCACCATAGGCAACACGTCACCACCGGGCTCAACGCAGTCGAACAACGCCGGCAGCACCAGCCGCAGCGAAATGAACGACAAGTCGGCCACCACCAGGGACACGCTCCCGCCGATCAACGTTGGGTTCAGGCTACGCACATTGGTGCGGTCCAATACGTGGACTCGCGAGTCGGTGCGCAGCTGCCAAGCGAGCTGGCCGTAGCCCACATCAACGGCTACGACTTCACTGGCGCCAGCCTCTAACAGTACCTGGGTGAAGCCGCCAGTAGACGCCCCCGCGTCCAGGCATCGCCTACCTCCAACGGTGAGACCTTTCGATAGAAACGTCCGCAGCGCCCCGGTGAGCTTATGCGCGCCGCGGGAGACCACTCGAGTACCGGAGTCGGCCCGGATGAGCACTGGTGTGTCGGCATCCACCATGCTCGCCGATTTCTGCGCCACCTGACCGTTTACCTGTACCGAGCCTGCCTCTATCAACTCGTTAGCATGTTGCCTGGAACGCGCCATACGGCGACGCACCAGTTCCGCGTCTAGTCGAGCTCGGCGGGCCACTGTTGGCCGTACTATCGGATTCTAGCTGGAGCCGAGCCGGGTTGTGGCGCAGTAGAAGTTCCGGGCTCGTCAGCATCGGGGCTTGCGAAGTCGGCGGTATCTCCAGGATCTGTACCTCCAGAATCCGCTACAGCTCCCGAAGTAGCTGCACCTCCCAAAGTAGCTGCATCTTTCGAATTATCAGTGTCGATGGTTGCCAGCACGTCGCTAAGTGCGCGATGCACGCTTTCCAGGATCGGCACATGTTCGTTGATGGGCGTGCTGGATAATTGTTCGAGCACTCGGAGCTGGGCGTCCACGCGAGCGTCACCGGTAGACTCGGTTTCGGTAACGGTTTCGGTAACGGCAGCATTGCCGGCATAGGCCGCCGCCGGAACGGTTGTATCGATAGGCTGCTCGAGCTCGTCGGTGGGCTGCATATACACACGGTAGTAGAGGCATCCATAGGGTTAGCGGGAAGGCGGCATAGGTGGCAACAATCCAACAATGCGAGGCAGCTCTAGAGTCCCTGGCGCAGCAGATGGCGACTTCAAGTCACGGCAAGAATGCTAGCGGTTTCAAGCGCGCGGTCAGCTGTCAGATTCCGGATCTTGGAACAGGTTTTCGCGCTCAGCTTGCCGATGGAACTCTGCACGAGATTATCAAAGGCACCGATCCGGGGGCGCAGATCACGCTCACAGCGAGCAGCGACGATCTGGTGGCGATCACGAGCGGCGAACTAGGATTCACCACCGCATGGGCCACCGGCCGACTAAAGATCGACGCAAGTTTCTCAGACCTCATGCAGCTGCGGGCAATGTTGTAGAACAACACATTGCCCGCAGCAGCTACGCGGCGACGGCGCCAAAGTTTGCCGCTAACTCGTTGTTATGCGGCGCTGGGAGTTCGGCAGGTTCAGCGGTGAGCCGGAGGCGCAGGTGCAGTGCGTGGCCTAAACGATCGAGCATGTCGAGACTAGGTGTGTGGCCGCCAGATTCCATGCGGGCTATAGCTGGTTGGGAAGTACCCATTCGACGCGCGAGTTCACTTTGGGTAATTCCTGCTTGCGTGCGAAGCACATAGGCGATGCGGGCTATCTCGAAACTCAGCGCTACTTCCTCGTACTCTTGGTGATACGTGTCGGGATCTTTCGGGGGATGTTTGGCTCGCAGCTCATCGATGTTAATCACGACGATAACCTCCTCTCAAGGTAGGTGACCTGCCTCAGCGCTAAAGCCGGTCGGCGACGAAGGGGAAGTGCTGCCGGAGTTGCGTTACTTCCTCGGCGCTTACCTCGGCTGTGAGCACTGTCTCGCCATATGAAGCTTCGGCTAACACCCGTCCAGCCGGATCGATGATGCGGCTGTCGCCGGCATACGTTAGCTTCGGATCGGCGCCAACCCGATTAACCCCTACGACATAGGCTTGGTTCTCGATCGCTCTAGCGGCCAGCAAAGTACGCCAATGTTCGCGTCTAGATTCGGGCCAGTTCGCTACCACGATATAGCAATCGGTCTGGGGCGCTAAGGCCCACAGCTTATCGGCAAAACGCAGGTCATAGCAGATGAACAAGCTCACTGAGAGTCCTTCGACGTTCACCGTCAAGCTAGATTCGCCAGGCTCATAATGTTTATGCTCTTCCCCGTAGCTGAACAGGTGCCGCTTGGCATACCGGTGCACCGCGCCATCAGGAGACACCACCAAACCAGTGTTGCGAGGACGCCCGGTTGCAGACCAGCGCTGCGGTAGAGAAACAACTAGCCAGACACCATGCCGCGCGGCGGTCGATATCAGAAACTGTTCACTGGGTCCGCCTTGCTCCTCCGCAATGAGTTCGGTGTCCATGGAAAAACCCGTGGCGTACATCTCGGCGAGCACAATTAAACGTGCTCCAGCGGCGGCGGCTTGCGCGATCATCGGGATCAGCCGGCGCTGAGTTGCCGCGGGATCTTGCCACACTATGTCGTGCTGAACAGCCGCTACCTTCACGAGATAAACCCTCCGAGCCGCCGAAGAGCTTCTTCCAGCACAGCGAGCTGCTTACAGAACGCGAACCGGACCAGCGATGTGCCCGCGTCAGTGTCGTAAAACACGGCGCTGGGAATCGCGACTACACCCGCCTTATGCGGCAGCTCGCGGCAGAAAGTCTCGCCGTCGGAGTAGCCCACGCTACGCACATCCACGGTCGCGAAGTACGTGCCGGCCGGGCGGTGCACATCGAACCCGATCTTCTCCAGTCCGTCACAGAGTAGATCCCGCCGCTGACGCATCCCTTCGATGAAAGTCGTGAAGTAGCTCCCGCCCAGGTCCAGGCCACGTGCCACGGCGTACTGAAAGGGGCCACCGTTGACGTAGGTCAGGAACTGTTTGGTAGTACGCACCGCCGCAACAAGCTCAGCCGGTCCGCATACCCACCCGATCTTCCAGCCAGTGCAACTAAAAGTCTTGCCCGCGCTGGAGATGACAAGAGTACGATCTCGCATGCCAGGCAGCGATGCGATCGGAATATGCACACCTGAGAAAACAAGGTGTTCATACACTTCATCGGTGACGACGAGTAGGTCATGCTCGCGTGCCACTTGGGCGATTAGCTCAAGCTCGGCTCGACTGAAAACTTTGCCGGTGGGGTTATGCGGAGTGTTAAGCAGAATCAGTTTGGTGCGATTGGTGATCGCTGCACGAAGTTCCTCGGCGTCAAACGCGTAGTCAGGCGCGCGAAGTGTCACAACCTTGCGTTGTCCTTGAGCCATAGCGATCGTGGCTGCGTAGCTGTCGTAGAGAGGCTCGAACACCACAACCTCATCGCCTGGGTTGAGTAGCGCCAACATTGCCGCGGCGATCGCTTCAGTGGCACCTGCCGTAACCAGAATTTCGGTATCACTATTGAGCTCGGACGCATACCAGCGACGCTGGTGGCGGGCGATCGCTTGGCGTAGTTCGGGAATCCCAAGCCCGGGAGGGTACTGATTGTGCCCAGCCTTAATGGCCTCGACGGCGGCGTCGAGCAGCTCAGGTGGCCCATCGCTATCCGGAAAACCTTGGCCTAAGTTGATACTTCCCGTCGCAACCGCGAGCGCCGACATCTCGGCGAAGATCGTAGCTCCAAACCCTTGAAGATGACTGGCAAGATACGGCGTAGGCATGCTCGGCAGCGTACAGGGCTTGAAACTGAAGCTCCGTTGCCGACTACAACGACCCTTTGACGGCAACCCATTCGGTGGGTTGGCCGGTCACGACGGCGATGCGGTCGTAGTCGGCGTCGTAATGCAGCACTGTTGCCCTGTGCAATTCGGCAGTTGCCGCGATGATGAGGTCTGGTAGCCGAAAATGTCGGTGCTGGCTCGCGGCAGCCAACAAGCGGTGCACCGCTAGCGCACGATCCATGACCTGTGTCGTCACGTCCATCCAGCGATGCCCATGTAGTGCGCTCCACAAAATCTCATAGCTGCGCGGGTTCGGGGCATTGTTGAGGTATTCCAGTGCGCTCATTTGGCAAGCCGCCAGCCTGCCCTCCATCAGCAGAGTTTCGAACCGCTGCCGCACCTGGCCATGTTGTGCGCGTAGTACGTAAACCGAGGTGTCAGCAAGGTAGACGGTCCCTGTCATCAGGCTGCTTTCTCGGCCAGGGCTTCCTGAGTGAGCTGCGAGAGGTCACGGCCGCCGCCGTAGCCCCACCCACGATCGGAGCTGGTGAAATCTACCGACACGCTGTCTAGCGCCGCTACGATCTCTGCTGCTTGCTTGCGCTGCGCGAATGAGCGCAGCGCAGTGTTGATGGTGGCCACCTTAGTATCGGTACCCAAAACATCACGAGCAGCGTCGAGCCAATCGGGGTTTACGTCTACAGTGATGCGCGTCATGACTTATATAATACACCATTTTAAGCTATTTTTTAGCACCAATTTGTTTCTAAATTAGACACCAGCTATCCCATGAACTGGCAGAGCAGTAGCGGGCAATAGCTCGCGCCAGGCAAGGGTAATACTAAGGCCATGTCGCGTCTTCTCCACCGAATAGGCTCGTTCAGCGCTCGGCATCCTTGGCGGATGGTGAGCGGGTGGCTCCTCATCGTTGCGGTGATCGGTGGCCTTGCCGCAAGCTTCAGCGGTGTGTACAACGACAACTTCCGGGTTCCCGGCTCCGACTCGCAGCATGCGCTCGACCTGCTCGCCGCTCGATTTCCGGCCTTTAGCGGCGCCGATGCTCGGGTCGTAGTACATGCCGACCATAGCCGCGTCACTAACGGCCACGCCTCTAACGGCATAGCCACTAACGGCATAGTGGATCCGGCAGAGCTACAGGAAGGCATCGCCCGGCTGAAGAAGCTGCATGGTGTGGCAACGGTTGAGCCACCCCAGTTCAATGCCGCACGGAACACCGCGCTGATCAATGTGCAATACAACATTCCGGTTACCGACTTTAAGGGCACGGAAGGTCTCGACTCACTGCGTGGAGCAACCAAACCGATCCGCGATGCCGGTTATGACGTGGAGTATGGCGGGCAAATTCCCGAGAACATCATCATCCCGAGCGGTCTACCTGAGGCCATCGGAATCAGCGCCGCCGTGATTATCTTGCTGATCGCTTTCGGTTCCCTTCTTGCCGCTGGCGCGCCGTTGATCGTGGCCGCGGTGGGGATTGTCACCGGACTCTCCGGCGTGGGCCTGTTGGCCGCGATGACAGACGTGAGCACGTTCGTACCAACGCTGGCGGTGATGATCGGGCTCGGCGTAGGGGTTGATTACGCGCTGTTCGTAGTGACCCGCTTCCGGCAAGAGCTCCGCGCTGGGAAGCCGGTTCCAGAGGCCGTCGCGCTGGCAAACGCGACGGCCGGGCAATCAGTGGTCTTCGCCGGTATCACGGTGTTGGTGTCCATCTCGGGTCTAGTGTTTAGTGGGCTCCCGGTCTTCACCACGATGGGTTTCGGCACAGGGATCGTCGTCGCGGTCACCATGGTCACAGCCGTGACGCTGTTACCGGCGATTCTGGGATTGCTAGGTATCCGGCTGCTCCCAAAGAAGGTGCGCCGCCAGCTCGCCGAGCCCGACGGACATACCCGACCGCTTCCTGGCGGCCCCCCGAAATGGGTACAGCGACTCGCCAGGCGGGTGGAACGTCGTCCGCTGGTGTGGACGATCGGCGCTCTCGTCGTCTTAGCACTATTTGCCACACCGCTGTTGGATATGCGCACCTGGCCTTCAGACGCCGGAGCGGAGCCGACGTCGAACACGGTGCGGCGCTCGTACGACCTCATAGAGCAAAGCTTCGGGCCCGGATACAACAGTCCGTTGCTAGTGGCAGCCGATCTAAAACGGATTAACCAGGCGCAGCTCATCCAGCTAGGCACTAGCCTGACACATGTCAAGGGGATCATGGCGGTGGCTCCCCCGCGGCTAGCGCCAGATAGAAGCGCCGCGATTATCACCGTCATTCCAGACTATCCGTCTCAAGATAAACGCACTCCGGGGTTGGTACAACGGGTCCGGAGCGTCGCTCCTCCTGGCACGAGTGTGGCTGGCCTTACCGCAATCTACGACGACGTCTCTGAAACTCTCGCCCAGAATATGTGGAAGGTCATCGCGGCGGTGGTTGGCGCCTCGCTGCTGCTGCTGACGCTGATGTTTCGGTCTGTGGTTATTCCCATCAAGGCTGCCGTAATGAACCTGCTCTCAATCAGCGCTGCTTATGGTGTAGTGACCGCGGTATTCCAGTGGGGTTGGGGTGCCGAACTCCTAGGGTTACCGCATGCGGTGCCGGTGTCCAGCTTTCTACCGGTGCTGATGTTCGCGCTGCTGTTCGGGCTCTCCATGGATTACGAAGTCTTCTTGCTTTCCCAAGTCCGGGAACACTGGATCACTACTGGGGACGCCAAGGGCGCGGTCATCGCGGGTTTGTCCTCCACAGCGCGGGTGATCACCAGCGCCGCGCTCATTATGGTGACGGTGTTTGCGGGCTTCTCGCTCGACCCGTCCGTCGTGGTGAAAATGATCGGCGTGGGGATGGCTACCGCGATCGCGGTAGACGCCACCATCGTGCGCCTGGTTCTGGTGCCCGCCCTGATGATGCTGCTCGGCGAACGAAACTGGTGGCTCCCCCGCTGGCTAGACCGAATTCTGCCGCGCTTAGATCACGCAGGACCGCCCACGGAACCAATATGTACGGAACGCCTGCTCACCACATAAGCGGCCAATCGCACAGAAACAGTAACCGGCTGCGTCGCAGGCATTCCCGTAATCCGCCGAGCAAGTTCGTCGTGGTCAAGGTGCCGGGCGCTCGGTCCCATTAAAACAACCTGTTCGATCTCATGAGGCGTCATGGCCGCGGAGTATGTGAGGGTTTTAGGTCGAGCTATCAACTCAAAATCCTTGAGTATCGCGTCGAGCCGAGCCTGCTTGCGGTCATCAACGCTCAGTAAGCCCAAAGTTTCCACCAGTTCACGGAGATGGTCGTCGGTCGGGGTGACAACGATGAACACTCCACCCGGGCGCAGGATTCGTTCAATCTCCGGGGCGTTCCGAGGACCGAAAATGCTCATGACAATCGCTGTGGAGTTGTTGGCGAAGGGCAGTTCCGCCCACACATCAGCGGCGATGGCGGCGGCACGCGAATGCGCTCGCGCGGCTGCACGCACCGCGAACTTTGAAGCATCCACGGTCACACCCGTCCAACCGGGCAAAACATCTAAAACATGAGAAAGGTAATAGCCGGTTCCTCCCGCCAGGTCAACCACGTATTGCTGACCTACTTCCCCGGCCAGGCAGTGCGCCAGCTCGGCAAGTGCTGTTCCCAAGGGTTGATAGTGGCCGCTAGCTAGAAAGCTTTCCCGCGCCGCGACCATCTGCGCGGTGTCACCAGTACCGAGTCGAGACTGGCCCGACAGCAAGCTGAGATATCCTTGCCGCGCCAGGTCGAAGGTGTGACGCTCTGGGCAGAGCACCGATTTTCCCCATAGCCGCAACGGTTGCTGGCAGACCGGGCACTGGAGGATGACCAACGCACGGCTTAGCGCACCAGTATCGTCCACCCGTTTTCTGCCGGCTGAATTCTCCGCCGCCATCATGCCGCCGCCGTTCTCGTTCATTAGTGACCCTAATGCCAGTTTTTACACCATCACATCAACGACGGACAGTAATCTTGAGAATTACACGAGGTGATTCGACGGGAGAAACACATGCAGTTCATGGTGATGAGCAGACGGCGCACCGAACAGTTCGGCGATGCCGACTTCGAGCGGGTCATCCCCGACGAGACGGATCGGATCCGGCAGCTCTACGCCGACGGTGTAGTCCGTCAGATCTGGTTGCGGGACGACCTGCTCGGAGCCTGCTTCGTAATAGAGGCGTCAACCGTCGAGGATGCCCGCAGCATCGTCGATGCCTTACCCATGGCGCGCTTAGGGCTTTCTGAGTTCACTGTGCTCCCCCTCCGCCCCTACCGCGGCTTCGGGCCGCGCTGAGGATCAGCTTTCCTGAGCTGATCTAAGCCCCACCGGTAGAACAAGTAAAGGAAGCAACCGACATGGATTTGCACCTTACCGACAAGGTTTACGTAGTCACCGGTGCCTCAGCTGGTATAGGAAAGGCCACCACACAGCTGCTCGCGCAAGAGGGGGCGATTGTCGTGGGCGTGGCCAGAAACCCTGACGACATAGCCGACCTTGGGGACCGGATGAGCAACATAGCGGCCGATGTCACCGACCACGATGCCGCCGGTCGCGTAGTCGCTACAGTGCTCCAGGAATACGGCCGTATCGACGGGCTGGTGAACAACGTCGGAGGACTCAACTCCCGTACGAGCTTCCTCGACGTCACCGACGAACAGTGGCACGCCACGTTTGAGCTCAACTTTCACTCGGCGGTACGCATGACCCGTGCTGCGTTACCCGCCATGCTCGCCCAGGGCAGCGGGAGTCTGGTACACATCGCCAGTGAAGCAGCACGGTTGCCCGATGTACCGCTGGTGGACTACGCCGCGACCAAGACCGCGTTGCTCTCGCTATCCAAGACTCTCGCCGCCGAATTCAGCCCCCGTGGTATCCGGTCAAATATCGTTTCGCCAGGTCCTACCCGGACCGAGCTGTGGGACAAACCGGGTGGTTTCGCGGAACAACTTTCCGCCCAGTTCGACCTTCCAACCGAGGAAGCAATAGATCATTTCGTACATGACGTGCGGAGACTTCCCAGTGGGCACCTTGGAACGCCGGAAGACGTCGCCCGAGTGATCGCCTATCTGCTCTCGCCGCTGGCAGGCCAGGTCACTGGGGCCGAGTGGGGGGTGGACGGCGGCGCGCTCCGCCAAATCTGATCGTTGGGCCCCGTGCTCCTAGCGTATGAGGACTTCGAGTTCAAGCCAGGGTCGCGACCCGCTCTCTACTGAGCTCTTCCTGCGTAGTGTCCGAGGTCTCCGCGGTTATATCCGACGACGTGCCGCCGCGACGCCGCGCGAACAATAGGATCGCAAGCAGCGCAGCGCCCCAGACGATTCCAGCGGCACCCATCAGGCCGGCGCTAAATCCATCAGTCATCGCTTGCGGTGCGTTGGTGCCATCCGTGAGTGCGTTGGTCGTTACTGAGGTAGCAAGCGTCGTGAGGACAGCGACGCCGAGAGCGCCCCCAACCTGTTGCGTCGTGTTGATCAACCCCGAAGCTAGCCCTGCTTCGTTGTCCGACACTCGAGAGGTGGCGGCGATCATTAGCGGGATCACCGCAAAGGTTGCACCGATAGTGGCGAGCAAGGACGGCGCCATCACGTCAGTGAGGTATGTGCCATCCGCTGGTATCCGCGAGAACCACAACAACCCCGCACCCATGAGTAGCAGACCGGTGACGCTCGGCACCTTGTAGCCAATCCGAGTGACGAGCTTGGAAACCGGCGTTGCCAAGAAGGCAAAGGCTAACGCAACCGGCAGCTGTACCAGACCTGCTTGGATCGGGGTATACCCCAGCACTTGCTGCGAATACAGCGTCAAGAAGAAAAAGAGCGAGAACATCGATGAGGTTGCCAACAGCGTCAGCAGGTTCGCGTTCCGTAACGCCGTGAGGCGGAAGATCCGCAGCGGTATCAACGGCTGCGCCGATCGCGCCTCGATGGTGACAAAGGCAATCAAGAGCGCGACGGCAAGGCCAAGCAGACCCAACGTCTGACCAGACCCCCATCCGGCCTTTCCGGCGTCAACCAGCGCATAGATCAGCACCGCTAGGCCGCCGGTGACGGTGATGGCACCTCCGAAATCGAAGGAACGCTGCCGTACTTCCGAACGCCCCTCGGGAAGGAAGCGCGGAGCCAAGGCTACGGCGATCACCGCTATCGGCACATTGACCCATAGCACCGCCTGCCAGCCGAACCATTCAGTGAGGAACCCACCGAGTATGGCACCTGCGGCAGCTCCCATTCCCGCGACCGATACCCAAATTCCCAATGCTTTGTTCCGCTCAGCTGGGACAGTGAACAGGGTCATCACCAGCGAAAGCGCCGCCGGCGAGACGATCGCCGCGCCAACGCCTTGAAGCGAACGCGCAATGATGAGCCAGAGCGCTGACGTCGCCAGAGCACCAGCGAGCGAGGCACCGGCGAAAAGGATGAGCCCTATCATGAAAAGGCGGCGGCGACCAAGGAGATCCGCAGCACGGCCGCCCAACATGAGCAGACCGCCAAAGGTCAGCATGTAGGCGTTTACGACCCACGAAAGGTTCTCGGGGGCAAAATTCAAATCGTTCCCAATACTCGGAAGCGCGACAAGCACAATCGCAGTGTCCAGGATGAGGAAAAACTGTGTGGTCGCCAGGAGGGCAAGCGCTACCCAGCGACTCGATGCAGTAAACGAGTGCGACATAACATCTCCGTAAAGGAATCTGAATTATAAGGAATCTGAGTTCCGTTTCCGTATCGAGCAGAACAATACGGAACCAAACCTCCGCTTGTCAACGGTTTGCGCTACACTCGGCACCGTGAAGACCGGCGAGAAATCCGCGCTCCGCACCGTGCAGGCTCAGCCCGGCAGAGAAGCGGCGGCAATGGGTGAAGAGCGATCAATGCGTGCCGATGCGCGCCGGAACCGAGAAAGGGTGCTGGGCGCTGCCCGGGAAGCCTTCGCCGAAGAGGGGGCAGATGTCCAAATGGACACTGTCGCGCACCGCGCTGGTGTGGGCGTCGGCACGCTGTATCGCCACTTCCCCACAAAACACGCGTTGATAACTGAGATCATCCGACAGTGGCTGGTTGACCGCATAGCCATCGCGCATCAAGCCCGTGCCATCGATGACCCAAGTGCGGCGTTGCGCTTTGTGATCCAGCAGTCAGCGAAAAACTTTTACGAGCATGCGGGACTTCGCAACGCGTTTGCCGAGGTCAACGGCGCCACCATGTGCGAAGCTGAAAGCGCAGCCTTGCGCGAATCGCTAGAGACGGTCATTCGCCGAGCTCAAGGGGCTGGCGTAATCCGGGCAAATATAGACGTAAACGGCTTTCTCTCGCTGCTGTGTGGACTGTCGGCCTCGATCTCAGCTGGAGCTCCCTGGCAGTGCAGTGCTGACGTTCTCACCGCCGGCCTCGCACCAGAGCAGACAGTGGGGCAGCCGTCTGGCAGATCACGCGCATAACGAAACAGCTTGAACGCGAGCGACACCTGTGCCTCCAGGCCGCGATGTCACATGTCTAAGACGACGATGTCGGCTGTGGGGAGCGTTGCCGCATATGCTCGGATGTCGTAAGGGTCGGAGGTGAGGATGACAGCGTTGCCGTGTTTGGCGGCGGTAAGTACGACTAGCGCGTCAACAACATCGGGGTGCTTCTTGGCGGGAAGCAGCGCATCGCCGAGCATGACACCGACCCTTTTGTAGTCTTGGACGGTGTAGTCGGTGTAGGTTGCGCAGTCGTTTAAGTAGCGAGAGACTATGTAACGAGTCTGCGGGCTGTCCCGCCACGCCTGGGCTAACACGGGACCGGGAATAATGGGTCGAACACGTCGCATGATCGACGCATGTTCGACTTGCGCCTTCTTCTTGCGTCCGGTCAAAGCGATAAGCATCCCGGCGTCGTAAACAACGGCATCGATCATGCGGCGCGAGGCAGAGCAGCGCCTAGTAGCGCATCCCATTTAAGCTGGATCTGGGCTTCCTCTTTCACCTCCAGCTGTCCATCAGCTGACGGCGGTGGCCACGAAAGGGTGGGGGCGAGAGCTTCGCTATTGGCGATACGTCTATCTATCTCAGCGAAGGTCGCAGCAACCTGTTCCTCGCGCTCCACAAGCGCAAGGGCTGCTTTGCCCATGTAGGACGAAACGTCCTGTCCCGCGAGAGCAGCGGCAGCCTTGATGCGAGCCGCACGAGCTTCATCTAGCGAGATAGAAAAGCGTGTCTTCATACACGGATCGTAACACGTCGTGTGCTAATAGGCTTTAGCTCAGCTCAGTAGCAGCCGATACTCACCTAAGTAGTGGCTGAGATGGGCTCGCCGTGTTTCTGGCGGTACGCAAGATCATCAAGGATGGCTTGTGCGGCGGTAGCGCCGAACCGGGTAACTCCAATATTGGCCATTTCCAGCAGAGTATCTAGGCTCCGTACTCCCCCGGCGGCTTTCACTCCAACTTTAGACGAAACCGCCGCTCGCATGAGTTTAAGGTCTTCCAATGTCGCGCCGCTGGGCGCAAATCCAGTGGAAGTTTTGACAAACACAGCACCGGCGCGTTCAGCAGCTTGGCAACCAGCTACCTTCTCCGCATCCGAAAGGTAGGCGTTTTCCAGGATCACCTTGACAGGTACGCCCGAGGCATCAACGACCGCACGAATATCGGCTTCAACGTAGGCAAGTTCGCCAGAACGCAGCCGACCAATGTTGAGCACCATGTCGATCTCATGGGCACCCTGTTCCACCGCGGTCCAGGCTTCACTGACCTTGGTGGAAGTAACGGAGTCACCATGGGGGAACCCGACAATGGTGCCAACCAGCACATCCGTTCCAGCAAGCAACTCAGCGGCCCTCGCTACATCACAGGGGCGAACGCACAACGAGGCAACCCAATAGCGTGCCGCGAGTTCACAACCCGCACGGATCTGGTCATCAGTCAGCTCAGGACGAAGCAGCGAGTAGTCGATCATCTTGGCGATCTGAGCGATAGTTACGGTCTCTGGTGTAAAAGGCGCAGGCATAGGGGTTCTCCTTGGACGGATCAGGCACTTGCTCCGCCGTCGATAACCAGATCGGTACCCACAGCGAAACTCGATTCAGCTGAAGCCAACCACAACACCGCGGAAGTGACTTCGTCCAGCGCACCGAGCCTCCCAATAGGCAGAGTCTCCCGAAGCCGGGCGGCCCGATCGGCGTCTGTCTCACCGGGCCGACGTGACATTTCGGTATCCAGAGGTCCTGGGCTAACGGCGTTTATCCTGATGCCGTCTTTGATGTACTCTATTGCCGCGCTTCGGGTGAGAGCGCTCACCGCGGCTTTAGTCGCGATGTAGGCGCCTACGCCTGGGACCCTTTTATGAGCTCCGAGATTCGACGCGGTGTTGACAATGACCCCACCACCGTTATCACGCATATGCAAGATCTCATGTTTCATCGACTGCCAAACACCCGTGAGATTTACCTGGAGCGCGGCAGACCAAGAATCTTCGTCAAGCTCGGCGACAGGTCCCCTGACAAGAATCCCAGCGTTGTTGAACGCGATGTCTAACCTGCCGTAATGAGCCACCGCGGTATCAATTGCACGGGAGACGTCTTGGGCCCGACTAACGTCCGCGGGAACCGCGCTGGCCTGACCGCCGTCAGCCCGGATGAGCTCCACGGTCTGCTCTAGTGGCTCAGCGGTTCGCCCCACAACAATCACAGCGGCACCTTCTGTCGCGAACGCCCTGGCGGCAGCTCGACCTATTCCCGACCCGCCGCCGGTGACCAGGGCAACTTTATCTGTGAACCTGGGGGTCATGTCGCTTCTCCTAGCGTTCATCGGCATATTCTGGTGCGAAATAATAGACCGATCGATCTTATATGTGGTGCGGTTTACTTGTCGAGTGTCCACTCTCGTAGTTTAATTACTCCAGCACGCGGAGGGCCTGACGAACCGCGTCATTAAGTCGGTCGGGGTTCGCCGCGCCCATGCCCACGACTCGCATGCCTTGCAAAAACACCAGGAAAAATCGAGCGAGAGCCCGGGGTTCCGCATCCTCGCTTAATTCTCCCTGCGCCCGGGCGCGCAACAATACCGAGGTCAGCGCCACCTCGACCGTATCCCAACTGGACTGAACCCGCCTGGCGACACTTTCATCTTCAGGCAACCGTTCCGCTGCAGCGCTCACCACAAAACATCCGCGTTTTCCCAGCTCAGTGGTTGATTCTTGAGCGTACAAACGGACCAGTTTGCGCACGAGCGGCACAGCAGGCCCCGGGCGGGATAGTAGTTCAACGATGTTTGGGTCTCTGCTCTGCAGATAGCGGTCAAACGCTTTGAGGTACAAATCGTGTTTGCCGCCGAAAGTCGCGTAAAGGCTCGCCCGAGCCACTCCAAGGTGCGCTACCAAATCAGCCGTCGAGGTGGCCTCGTAACCTCGCCGCCAGAACAACTCCATCGCCGCATCGAGCGCGACACCCGGATCGAACTCCTTGGTTCTTGCCACCCACTAGAGGGTAGTTTATTTAGATCATTCAGTCAAAAATAGTAACGGTAGCTCAGCAGTATCGCGCGTCGAACCGCGGATCGTTCGAGACTGGCGTCACGGGAATAAGAAACCGGTGAACGTTATCCGGCAGCTGAGCACGAGAAGACCCTCTGTCCTGGCGCTATTTCTAGCGAGTGGACCGGACTAGCTGCCATCGATCGGTTCAAACTCAACGGCGCTGCGCTAACGGTAAGCGTCCCCGATATGGTCACCACATGATTGTGAGTCTATCTGGGGCTTTGCTCGCCGCTGTGTTCTTCGGCGTCGCATGCGTCCTTCAGGCGAGGGGAGCTCGTGCTACCGCTGTGGGAGAAGGGATAGATCCGCGACTGTTGATGCGGCTGCTGCGCCAATGGCCGTTTCTGATTGGCGTTGGGCTCGACGGGCTCGGATTCGTCGCCGAACTCGCCGCACTCCGCTCCTTAGCGCTATTTGTGGTGCAAGCGGCCGTGGCAGCGGCGCTGGCGGTGACCGCTGTCGTCGCAAGCTGGGTGCTCAGCACCCGACTGAGAGGCGCCGAGTGGGTCGCGGTCTGCGGAGTCTGCTGCGGCCTCGCATTGCTAGGGCTCACTGCCAGTTCCGAGAGCGCCGCCCCCGTCTCTACCGCGTTCCACTACGGACTTTTAGTGGCCGCGATCTTCCTTGGCGTACTGGGCGTGGTGACCACTCGGCTGCCGGCGGCGCTTCGCTCCGCCGCGTTGGGTGGATGCGCAGGGTTATGTTTCGGCCTCGTCGCGGTTGCTGCCCGAACCCTTACCGACCTCGTCCCGATCAATCTTGTGCGTGATCCAGCCACGTATGCACTAGTCGGCGCGGGAATATTAGCGTTCTTGTTTTTCGGCACCGCGCTACAGCGCGGCTCGGTGACGGCCACTACCGCTGCAATGATCATCGGTGAGACCGTCATTCCGGCTGGGGTCGGAGTGACGGTGCTGGGGGACCATACGCGCCCTGGCTTCGGCCTCATCGCAGTAGCCGGGTTTGTGCTGGCTCTAGCGAGTGCTTTAGCATTGGCCCGCTTCGGGGAGCTCTCCGCGCCGACAACGTCAGATCCAGACCCGTGCAGAAAAGAGCTGAAGTCGTGACCTTCGATGCCGACACATGGCTAGCAACCGCATATGTCGATCCCGCCGTGTACGAGCTACGACCCGATTATCGCGCGCTACTCGTGGTGGCCGAAGGTTTGGTTCCGGGTGGTAGCGACGCTATGAGCGAAGCGATCCTCGCCAAGGCGGAGAAAGAGGCTTTGGCTCTGCTTGGCGACACATCGGTAACTGAACATCCACATGTACATGCGTGGCGAGAGACGTTTCGCGCTTTCGGAGCCAAACCACAACGCACCCGGCCTAGCGTGGAGGCATTGCTGCGTCGGATTTCTGAGGGACTGCCCCGCATTGACCGACTCACCGATGTGTACAACGCCGTCTCTATTGCCCACGCGGTTCCGCTCGGTGGCGAGGACATCGATCACTACCGTGGCCCTTTGCGACTGGTGCGTGCTACCGGTGATGAACCGTTCGACACGACCGAAGGCGGCCAGCCAGCGGTAGAGCATCCCACCGTTGGGGAGGTCGTGTGGCGTGATGATTCCGGCGTCACCTGTCGACGCTGGAACTGGCGGCAGTGTGTCCGCACCCGCCTCACGGATGCCACGACGCGAGCGGTGTTCATCCTCGACGCGCTAGCTCCCCTCTCCGATGATGCACTAAGCAGCGCTGGCGAGGCACTAACCAATGCCCTATCGGCCACGAGCCCCCCAGTCCAACTTGCTAGCAGACTGCTCGCCCACAGCTAAGGAGCACCATGTTTGTCATCTCCGTTGAACCTGGCGAGGAAGTGCTGGCAACCGTCGCACAGCAGGCGCGGGAGAGGGGCGTTGTCAATGGCGCCATCGTGTCGCTGATCGGCGCGGTGGATGCGGCATGCATCGGCAATATGCCGAAGAATGACCCGCAAGGCGACGTTCTGACCGAATACCGGGAGCCGATGGAGCTGTCGGGCACGGGCGAGATCACCGATGGCAAATCGCACATCCACTGTGTGCTCAGCGCGCAAGATAACAGCACGTTCGCCGGCCATCTGCACTGGGCCACTGTGGGAAATTGGTTCGTGCGCGCCTACGTGGTCGCGATGTAGCGCGGTCCAGCTCATCGAATTAGCTATGTGGCAATACAACTCAGGGGCGCCTGAACAAACTGCTCGGTGAGGCCTGTGTACGTGAACTCATGCCGATTCCCCGAAATTGTTCTGCCGCCAGGCCTCGTACACCGCGATGGCGGTGGTGTTGGCCAGATTGAGGGACCGAGAAGCAGGCATCATCGGCAGCCGGAGGCGGGCAGTAACCTCGGTAGCATCGAGTACCTGCCGAGGCAGACCGGCCGATTCCGAACCAAACAGCAGCACATCCCTCGGAACATATGCGACATCGGTGTATTGACGAGTGCCGCCATTGGTGAAAGCGTAGACGTTCGCCGGCAGCAGTACTCGCCACGCTGTGGCCAGATCGGGATGGACACAGACCACGGCAAGGTCGTGATAATCCAAGCCGGCTCGGCGCACATGTGCAGAGTCCATCGAGAAACCTAGCGGCTCCACCAGGTGCAACTCGCATCCGGTGTTGGCAGCAAGCCGAATCACATTGCCAGTATTGCCAGGAATCTCCGGCTGGTAAAACATAATGCGAAACACCTGCTCACCGTAGACGGCGTTTGGCTACCCGAAAGCAGAGGGCTGACAGCCACGAGGGACCTTGATGGGCATCGCCAACCTCGAATAGCAGCCACTGCCAGGAGAGCTCACCGCGCACCAAATCGGCGAGATTCAGTCTGAAGCCGGGCGCCAAAGTTGTAGACGCGGCACGCCAGGTGGTTCGAAGCCTAGTATCTGGCCATAAAAAGACAGCTCCGCTTCGCGCGAGTGTATGAGCGTCTCCGCGCGGCGGAAGCCGTGGGATTCGCCGGCATATGCTAAGTACGCGTGCGGGATGCCCTTGGCGAGCATCGCGTCTCGGAACAACTCTGCCTGCTCAGGCGGGACCACCGAGTCATCGAGACCCTGCAGGAGCAGTACCGGACAAGACAGCCCATCGACGTTGCCCAACGGAGCGCGCTGCTCATATAGTGCACGGGCCTGGGGCAGCGGGCCGATCAGGCCGTCGAGGTAGCGCGACTCGAAGTCGTGGGTGTTCTCGGCGAGCAGCATCGCGTCCGCCACCCCGTAGTAGGAAGCGCCGCAGGCGAAAACGTTAGTACAAGTGAGCGCGGCTAGTACTGTCCAGCCGCCAGCCGAGCCGCCTCTAATCGCCAGCCGGTCCCGGTCAGCCAGACCTACGCTGGCGAGTCCCACAACCGCGGCGACCGTGTCCTCCACGTCGACCACGCCCCACTGCCCGCGAAGCCGCTCGCGGTACTCACGCCCATATCCGGTGGATCCGCCATAATTCACGTTCACCACCCCGATGCCACGGCTAGTGAAATATGCGATGGCCAGGTCGAGAATGGGCAGAACGTGCGAGGTCGGGCCACCGTGTACGAACGCCACGTACGGCGGCAGCTCGCTTTCAGGTGCTTGGAAATCCGGGTTGTGCGGGAGGTAAACAACAGTGTGTACGTCGCGACCAGCGGGACCGGTAAACGTCATCAACTTGGCCTCGGGTAAGTATCTGATATCAGGCAACGTACTGACGGACGTCCGCAGAACTTCCAGACGCGCATTGGACAAGTGCAATAATCGCAGCCCCTGAATACTGCGCGGTCCGATGCTGACCAGCGCGACTGAATCGCCGGATACCCCAGCTATCCGCATGCTGGTGAGGTCGCCGAGGCCAACGTCAGTCAGTGTGCCGCCTCGCGGATCGAGCACACCGAGCCGATCGACGCCGTGAGTACGAACGGTTAGTAATTGGCCGTTCGGGAGCACGGCGTACCAGTGAGCCCCCAGCATCCACGGCGGACCGGCAAAGTCCGCCTCCATGGAATAGATCGGCTCGGGCTCCCCGGACGCGGACGCGTCGAGCCGGTAGAGGTTCCACCATCCGCTGCGGTCACTGATGGCATAGAGGTGCGTGTCGCTGGCCCACTCAGGTTGCAGAACCGACTCGGTGCTCGAGCCAAGCAATGTTCGTGGTTCTCCGCATGTTCCATCTGCTGCGAGGTCCGCTACGCGCAGCTCAGTGCCGTCCCACGGCATCTGCGGATGTTCCCAGGCGATCCACACCAACCGCCGTCCGTTCGGAGACACTCGGGGAAAAGCGAGGAAATGTGAGCCTCCGACGACGGACCGGATCGCGTCCGGATTATCCGCGGCGGAACCGTCCAGGGGCACAGCCGCGATGTCGCGCGTAATCGTGCCGTCGGTGGCGTGACTCTCGCGGACACACCAGACCTCGCCATCCCGCTGCAGGCTCAGTTCGGCATAACGCTCCGCCACTGCGGTGTCGGGCTCGGGTGTCAATGGCCGAGGTGCGGCATCACCTACTCGCAACCAGTACAGCCGCTGATCGCTGAACTCGGCGAAGATGAGCCCACCATCTGGCGTGACGGTCCACGCCCCTCCGCCGTATTCGTGCACCCTCGTGCGGGCGTTCCAAGGTTCCGGCAGGACGTCCGACACAGTGCCGTCCCTGTGTCGGCGGCAGACCGCGTACCGACCGCCCTCGGAGGGGCGTAACTCAGACCACCACACCGCTTCAGCGGTGAGCTGCCCGCCGCTAATCGGGCACTCATCAGCAGCTAAGTCCCGCGCGCTTAGCGGAGATATCCAAGATCCGTACGGTGCTGTTGTCGCCATATCCGCGATGGTACTTGGGCTGGCGATGCGGTGTGTGGATGCGGCGTGGCTCCCACTCACGCTTCCTGAAGCACCGACAAAACGTTACCGGCTGGGTCGGTGAACCAGGCGATCAAGGGGCCGCCGCCTCGGAAGATGCCCTTGTCGTCGGCCTCCAGGTTGTCGTAGCGCTTAAAGCGCACGCCACGAGACGCCAACTCATCTACCGCCGCCTCAATATCGGGAACTGGGAAGTTGAGGATCGTGAAGGACGCCGGGATGTGGTCTGGTTTGGGGTAGACCAATATGTGCGCCCCACTGCTGAGCTCAATATTCAACAGACCGGCCATCTCTGGAACTTCAGAAACTCGAAGACCGAGCGTTTCGCCATAGAACTCTTTCGCCTCGGAGGAGTCGTTCACAGCGAAACCGCTGAAAGCCTTGGTGTTGGTAAACATGATGGATTCCTTCTCAACGGATCAACTCAGTAACGCCATATGCACCGTACCTCAGTGTTAGGCACATTGATCCTGCTAAGTTGAACTAACGCCGGCATTGGAATTACATCCTCCCACTAGATGTACATCGCCGGATCCACCCACCTATCAGAATCCAGCGTTCCCAGCTGCTCACGTGCAGCGCGGGGTCGTGCTACAGCGGGTACACCGACCACAACGGAGTCGGCAGGAGCATCCTTGACCACAACGGCGTTGGCCCCAATCGCACTCCTGGCGCCGATGCGCACTGGACCGAGCACGCGTGCACCCGCACCAATGATTACACCATCTTCGATAGTGGGATGCCGCTTAATCTTGGCCAGGCTTCGGCCGCCCAGGGTGACGCCGTGATAAATCATCACGTCGTCACCCACTTCGGCGGTCTCCCCGATAACGACACCCATCCCGTGATCAATGAAGAAGCGACGACCAATCTGGGCGCCAGGGTGGATCTCCACGCCGGTAAAGAACCGGGAGAACTGGGCCAACAAACGAGCCGGCAGCTTGAACCCGCGACACTGCCACAGCGCATGCGCAAGCCGATGTGACCAGACAGCATGTAGCCCTGGATAGGTCAGAAAAATCTCTAGGCTGCCCCGCGCGGCTGGGTCGTTGCTACGCGCGGTAGCGATGTCTTCGCGCAGCCGCGCTAGTATCCCCATCTCAGTCCCGAATGTGGTCGTAAAGCACGGTGGAGATGTACCGCTCGCCAAAATCACATACGACTGCCACGATGAGCTTGCCCACGTTCTCGGGCCGCTTTGCCAGCTGCAGCGCGGCCCAGACAATGGCGCCCGAGGAGATGCCGCCCAAGATGCCCTCATCAGTACCAAGTTGCCGCGCGACTGCAACTGAATCCTCGATGCTGACGTCGATGATCTCGTCGTAAACCTTGGTATCCAGAATTTCGGGCACGAAGTTAGCGCCAAGCCCCTGAATCTTGTGCGGGCCCGGCTTTCCGCCGGTAAGGATCGGCGAATCCGCCGGCTCCACCCCGACAATCTGCACGCCCGGCTTGCGCGCTTTGAGTACCTGCCCAACGCCAGTGATCGTACCTCCGGTACCAATACCGGAGACGAAAATGTCGACGCCGCCATTGGTGTCGCGCCAGATCTCCTCGGCCGTGGTCTCACGGTGGATGGCTGGGTTGGCTTCATTGGCAAACTGCTGCGCCCAGACCGCATTCTCGGTACTAGCGACTATCTCTTGCGCCTTCTCCACCGCGCCCCGCATACCGGCAGGTCCTGGAGTGAGCACAATCTCTGCACCATATGCCCGCAGCATGACCCGACGTTCGGTGCTCATCGTCTCGGGCATAGTGAGGATCACCCGGTACCGGCGGGCCGCGCCAACCATCGCCAGCGCTATGCCAGTGTTGCCGCTGGTTCCTTCCACTATTGTCCCACCCGGCTTGAGCGCCCCAGAGCTCTCCGCGGCATCGATAATCGCCACACCTATCCGGTCTTTCACGCTGTTGGCCGGATTGTAGAACTCCAGCTTCACTGCAACGGTGGCGTCGAGCCCCTCAGTAAGTTTGTTCAGTCGCACCAACGGAGTGTTGCCAATTAGCTCCGTGACGTCATTAAAAATCCGCCCTACCATCAACATACCTTTCGTTTCGTCGAGTGCCGTTGTGGAGTAAACGGCGAGATGCGGCCTTTTCATCCCAATACGCAGCCTCTATCTAAACAGTCCCTACCGCCATCAACTGTCCGAAATGTCAAAAATAACTGAGGTTTATTCGCAGGAAATACCGCGGCAACCTGACCGTAACGCGACAGCAGTAAAGGCTATCCGGTAGCGTCGCGCCCGTGACTGGCCTGCCAGGCGGCATCACCGCCTGCCTCTTCGACCTTGATGGCGTTCTCACCAGCACTGCGAGTCTCCATCGCGCTGCCTGGAAAGAGACATTCGACCCGGTACTCGCCGCACATCAGGGTGCGCACGTACGAGAATTTAGCGACGATGACTACGCCCGCTATGTAGACGGCAAGCTTCGAGCCGATGGGGTGCGGAGTTTTCTCAGCTCCCGTGGCCTTGAGCTTCCGGAGGGCACTCCCGAAGATCCAGCCACCGCCGAAACTATCTACGGCCTCGGAAACCGGAAAAACCAGATGATGTTGGATGTGATCAACTCTCGCGGTGTGCAACCTTTTCCGGGTTCAGTTCGGTATCTAAAAGCAGTGCGCGACGCGGGGTTGGCGATAGCAGTTGTGACATCGTCAGCTAACGGTGAGACCGTGCTTGCCGCGGCCGGCCTGGAAAAATTCATCCAGGCTCGAATCGACGGTGTGTATATTTCCCAGCATCAGCTACCTGGCAAGCCAGCCCCAGACTCGTTTCTCGCCGGAGCCGCCGCGCTTGACGTAGATCCCAGTCACGCGGTGGTGTTCGAAGACGCCCTTGCCGGTGTCTCTGCCGGCAAAGCAGGGCGTTTCGGCTACGTCGTGGGCGTAGACCGGCTGGGCGAAGGCACCGGCCACGCCGACGCGCTGCGTGAACATGGCGCCGACATTGTAGTTTCTGACCTCGCGCAGCTACTGGAGACATAACCATGACCAACGAACACTGTGACTCAAATACCGGCTACACGATCGCGCCGTGGGAGCTGCGCTGGTGTGGCCTCGACGTCGAGCAGCTCGCACGCACCGAATCCACGTTTGCGCTGTCTAACGGACATATTGGTATGCGAGGCAATCTAGAGGAGGGCGAGCCCCGAGGGCTACCGGGCACATACCTCAATGGCTTTTTCGAATCCTGGCCGCTTACCTACGTCGATGGTGGGTACGGTTACCCCGCGGCGGGTCAGACCGCGGTAAACGTCACTGATGGAAAAATCATTCGGATTTTAGTCGCGGACGAGCCGGTCGATCTACGCTACGGCACCACCACAGCCCACGAACGTGTACTTGATTTCCGTACCGGGACACTGCGCCGCAGTACTGACTGGACTTCGCCGACTGGACGCCGGATCCGGATCACCAGCGAGCGATTGGTCTCCTTCGCACAGCGTGCGGTCGCAGCAATCCGCTACGAGGTTCAACCGCTGGACGAGCCGCTGCAGATCGTGGCGCAGTCTGACCTACTCGCCAACGAGCCCATCGAGGCAGGACCAAGCGGAGAGAATCTCACGCTCACCGACCCTCGGCTTGGGGCCGATCTCAAGGCAACGTTGGTGGCCGACTTTGCTAAAGCAGAGGACTACGGCGCCGTGCTGGTGCATCACACCACCCGCTCTGGGCTGCGAATGGCAGCCGCGATGGACCACGAGCTACATGCCGAAGATGGAGTGCGCACCTCCGTCCACGCTGAGGGCGACCTTGCGAGGCTTACCGTTGCCGCCGACGTGCCCAAAGGCGGCACTCTACAGCTCACCAAATACTTAGCCTACGGATGGTCGAGCCAGCGCTCGGTTCCAGCGCTTCGCGCCCAGGTAGATGCCGCACTGGCTGGTGCCATGCATTCAGGTTGGGACGGACTACTCGCCGAACAGCGGGCCTACCTGGACAAATTTTGGGCCTCGGCGGACGTTGAACTAGACGGCGACGACGAGCTCCAGCAGGCGATTCGTTTCGCGCTTTTTCATATTTTACAGGCCGGCGCTCGCGGTGAAACGCGTGCGATACCGGCAAAGGGCCTTACCAGCCCTGGTTACGATGGGCATTCTTTCTGGGACGCTGAGATATTTGTGCTCCCCGTGCTCACATACACCATGCCTGAAGCTGCGCGCGACGCACTGCAGTGGCGCCATTCCATTCTGGATAAAGCGCGGGATAGGGCCAAGGTGCTCGGCCAAGACGGTGCCTTATTCCCCTGGCGCACCATCGACGGTGATGAATGCTCAGCCTACTGGCCGGCGGGCACTGCCGCGTTCCACATCAACGCTGATGTGGCGAATGCGGTATCACGCTATGTAGCCGCGACCGCCGACGGGGAATTCGACCACGACTACGGTGTGGAGCTGCTCACCGAGACCGCTCGTCTCTGGGTTTCACTGGGTCACCATGACCCACATGGTGGTTTCCGAATCGACGGCGTCACCGGGCCTGATGAGTACACAGCCGTAGTCGACAACAATGTATATACCAACCTCATGGCGCAGCAGAACCTCAACGATGCGGCGGCAGCCTGCAAGCGCCACCCCGACGTCGCGCAACAGCTAGGTGTTGACGCTAGCGAGATCGCTCGGTGGCTTAAAGCAGCAGATAAAATGGTCATTCCCTACGACGAAGTACTGGGCGTGCATCCTCAATCGGAGCGCTTTACTGAACACGATGAATGGGATTTCGAAGGTACGCCGCCGGAACGCTACCCGCTCTTGCTGCACTATGCATACTTTGATCTATATCGAAAGCAGGTCATTAAACAGGCCGACTTGGTGCTGGCGATGCACCTACGCGGGGATGCCTTCACTCCGGAGCAGAAGGCCCGCAACATGGCCTACTACGAGGCTCGCACCACTCGTGACTCATCACTATCGGCATGCACACAGTCGGTACTGGCGGCTGAAGTGGGTGACCTGCCGTTAGCCTACGACTACTTTGCAGAAACAGCACTGACAGACCTGCACGATCTGCACGACAATGTACGAAACGGAATACACATCGCGGCACTGGCAGGAACATGGCTGGCAATGGTCGCGGGCTTTGGTGGCATGCGTGATTACGGCGGCCATATCGCCTTCGCGCCGAGACTGCCGGCTCAGCTGTCTCGGTATGCCTTTCGAATGTGCGTGCGTGGCAGTCGGATCGGTGTGGAAGTCACCGAACAGGAGGCCACCTATCGCTTGCTCTCGGGTACGCCGATCCATATTGCGCACCACGGCAAGCAGATCACCATCGAGCCAGACAGCCCGATCAGCCTCTCAATTCCACCGGCACCCCAGCCGCCCGAACTACGCCAACCAGCTGGGCATAAGCCCATCCAGCGTGGTCGCAGCAAACCCGTCGTCGGACAACAGCACAATACGTCTGACCAGGCTATAAAAAGGTTTGATACTTTGGATTAGGTGCGGCCGCTCACCTTGTGTAGTAGGTGGCACATGTGGAGCAAGACCCCTCAACCAAGCAGTTCAGCGAAGCTAAGGGAGGTCACGATGACAACGTATGAAAAATCCATTGATGTTGCGGTGCCGGTTCGCACCGCATATGACCAGTGGACGCAGTTCGAATCATTTCCAAGTTTCATGGAAGGCGTGAACTGGGTACGGCAGCTCGACGACCGGCGCACCCAGTGGATGACATCCATCGGAGGTGTGGAACGCGAATTCGAAGCCGAAATCACCGAGCAGCACCCGGATGAGCGAGTGGCGTGGCGCTCTACAAGTGGACCACAGCATTCCGGCGTAGTCACGTTTCATCGAATTGACGACCAGACGACACGGGTACATTTACAGCTTGAACTCGAACCAGAAGGCGTGACCGAACACATAGGAGCGGCAACGGGAGTCGTTGGACACCGAATCGCCGGTGATTTGGGGCGATTCAAAGAATTTATTGAATCACCCGGTGGAGCCACAGGCGGCTGGCGCGGTGACATCGAGGCTCCTCCGCAGCACATAGCTGACTGATAAGCAAAGCCTCGCTAGTGCCGACTCCATAGTAAAACGTCAAGCACCAGCAGAGCCGCGACGGACAGCAGCAGCCCGGTACCACTCCACCCAAGAATGATGCCGGCAAGCGCAAAACCGGCCCCCTGCTCATTGCGTTTGACCATTTGACGGCGCGCAACGTGTCCCATGACAGCCGCCACCGGGCACGGCACCAGCAAACAGGAGGTGAGGCCGATGATGGCCAGGACAAGCGAAGCTACCGCGTAGCTGTTGGTTGGCCGAAAAGGCGGCATGTAGTACGGATAAGTGTGGGGATAAGGGTAGTACTGGGGCTGCGCCGGTGCGGCGTCCGGAGACGGCCCCACGGGATTGTCGTAGCTCATCGCACTCCTCTTCGTGTCACGGAAACTCGTGCCCAGTCGCCGAAAGGCAACGCGCTCTATCGGTCACGAAGTGGCACATCTGGTCGCGCATCGATGCCGGCTTCTTTGCGCTGCGCCGGCGGGATAGGAGTCGGCGCCCCGGTAAGCGGGTCCCCACCTGAGGCGACCTTAGGGAACGCGATTACTTCGCGAATCGACTCGGCTCCGCTCAGCAGCGCTACGATCCGATCCCATCCCAAGGCGACGCCGGCATGCGGAGGTGGACCGTAGGCAAACGCGTCGAGCAAGAACCCGAACTGCGACTCCGCTTCATCCTTGTCTAGTCCGATCAAGTCGAACACACGTCGCTGCAAATCCGACTGGTGAATCCGCACCGACCCTCCCCCGATCTCCCATCCGTTGCACACCAAGTCGTATGCGTCAGCCAGCGCGTACTCGGGTTCAGCGTCGAACCGGTCCATCCAGTCCGGCGTCGGTGCGGTAAAGGGGTGGTGCTCAGCCGTCCAGCCGCCGTTCTCGGTCGGAGTAAACATCGGGAAATCGACCACGAACAACAGCCGCCATGCGGAGTTGTCGATCAGATCACAGCGGCGGCCAATCTCCTGCCGTGCCGCACCGAGCAGTTCTAGGGAATGTCGCCGCGGACCCGCGGCGAAGAAGATCGCGTCTCCGGGCTCTGCCCCGACCAGCTCAGCCAGCCCAACCTTTTCGGTGTCGGACAAGTTTTTGGCCACCGGTCCGCCCAGGTCGCCGTCGGGTCCCACGAGCACGTAGGCCAAACCTTTGGCACCCCGAGCCCGGGCCCAGCCCTGCCAGCCGTCCAGCTCGGCTCGACTCTGCCCAGCTCCACCGGGCATCACCACAGCGCCCACGTGCGGGGCCTGGAAAACGCGGAAGCTGGTTTCGGAGAAGTACGCCGTGCAGTCAGTAAGTTCCTGTCCGAATCGGATATCTGGCTTATCTGAGCCAAATCGTCGCAGCGCCTCGGCGTGGCTCATCCGCTCGAACGGTCGAGGAAGTTCTACGCCGGCAACCTCTCGCCATAGCGCCACAACCACGTCTTCGGCCACGGCCAGCACATCGTCGCGGTTGACGAAGCTCATTTCCACATCCAGCTGGGTGAACTCTGGCTGTCGATCTGCCCGAAAGTCTTCATCCCGAAAACAGCGCGCGATCTGGTAGTACCGCTCCATCCCGGCCACCATCAGCAGCTGCTTAAATAGCTGTGGCGATTGCGGCAACGCATACCAGTGCCCCGGCTGTAGGCGTACCGGCACGATGAAATCACGTGCCCCCTCAGGCGTGGAGCGCGTGAGGTTAGGCGTCTCAATCTCGACGAAACCGTGCTGATCGAGCACCGAACGGCCCACTTTATTGACCTGCGAACGCATCCGCAGCGTCGCCGCTGGACCTGTGCGACGCAGGTCGAGGTAACGATGCTTAAGCCGAGCTTCCTCGCCGACCTCGTTAGCGCCCTGCCCTTCGATGGGAAACGGCAGTGTGGCGGATTCGCTGAGTACTCGCAACTGATTGGCGATCACCTCGATCTCGCCGGTGGCCAGCTCAGGGTTTTCGTTCCCGGCTGGTCGCCGCGAAACCTCTCCGGTCACTTGGACGCAGAACTCTGAACGCAACGTATGCGCCATGTCATCTTCGCGTAACACCACCTGGACGTAGCCGGAAGCGTCGCGCAGATCGATGAAGATCATGCCCCCGTGGTCTCGGCGCCGGGCAACCCAACCCGCCAGCGTTACCCGGCGCCCAGCGTCATCGATCCGCAGTTCTCCCGCGCGCGCGTTTCGATATTGTGGCTGGGCTGGTCGCACTAGCGCTTCGGTGCGGGTGGGAACGGTGGTACCGGTACCGGCGATCACGAGAGTTTCTCCTTGAGTGTTGCCACAATGTCTTCGGCCGCTACAGCATGCTGTTCGCCGTTGCGAAGATCCTTCAGCTGTATCACGCCCTGCTCGAGATCACGTTCGCCGACCACCGCGACGTACGTTGCGCCAGAGCGATCAGCGGCCTTCATTGCGCCCTTGAGCCCACGATCGCCGTAGGCAATGTCGGTAGCAAGTCCGGCTGAGCGTAGCGTGCCGGCAAGGGCGACAACCGTGGATTTAGCCGCGCCGAGCGGAACTAGAAAAACCTGGCACCGTGCGGACTCGCTCACCTGCAAATTCTCAGCAGCCAGGGCCAGCATAGTGCGGTCTACTCCAAGCCCAAAACCCACACCGGAGGAATCTGGGCCACCTACCGACGCTACCAAACCGTCATAGCGGCCTCCGCCCCCGATTGCCGACTGTGCGCCAAGACCATCGTGCTGAAATTCGAATGTGGTCTTGGTGTAGTAGTCCAAGCCACGAACCAGCCGCGGCGCCTCCTCCCAGGCAATGTCGAGCGAGGTAAGGGCTTGACGGACCTGATCATAATGTGTGCGGCAGCTCTCGCACAGGTGGTCAACGACCAGCGGTGCGTCCACAAGCTGAGCGGCCACCTCGGGGCGTTTGTCATCGAGCACCCGTAGAGGGTTCAGCTCGGCACGGGAGCGGGTTTCGGGGTCGAGATCGCAGCGAGCGAGGAACTCCTGCAGCAGCTGACGATAGGCGGGCCGGCACGCAGC
>QHCE01000023.1 GCA_003243955.1 Acidimicrobiales bacterium
TCTGGAAAACCTGATACACCTCATATTGATGTGAGCGTAGGCCAGGGTAACGAGGGTTTGTCTGGAGTAGTCCTAGTGCTTTGCGTACCTTCTTTAGCTTTGTAGTTGAAGCCGCCCCGGCCTGGTGCAGGGAGCGCAATGTGGCCGCCGCATCGGAAGAGAAACGTAGCTGGTAGCTCACTATTCGTCACCGCTGGCTGCGTAGCTGCTGAAGTCGCCAAGGTTTATCGTGGTACCTGCATGCGCTTCTGAGATACCTTTTCTTACTCTTGCCGCTAACTCAGCGTCTTCCCACACCGGGAGTTCGCGTTCGAGTATCGATATAACCGGCGTAAGTAAAAGGACTCCCTCGTCGTTAGTGGCTACCCGGTATCGTCGTCCTGGCTTCGCCCCGGCGCGTCCTAATGAGAGCCGGCCCCGGATGTCAGCTTCGGTTTCGGCTACGACCTCGAACTCCCCGAACACAGTTGTCATTCCTTTACCATAACGCCCCCTTGGGGTAAAAGGGTAGTGTGTGACACTCGAATGAGAACTCGCATGAAAACGCTTAGGCAGCGGTAGCTTTGTTTGGTGAATGACCGTTCCCGCGATACCCGGCTGCGTCTGCGCGCAACCGAAATTTTACGTGAAAACGATGCGGGAGCGTGGACCAAAGCCGCACCGAAGCTCTACCCCCATCAGTGGAGTTGGGATGCGGCTTTTGTCGCTGTTGGTTGGGCGCATATCGATGTTTCGCGAGCTTTCACTGAGCTGGAAAGCCTTTTTGCCGCGCAGTGGTCGACGGGGATGGTGCCGCATATAGTTTTTGATCCGGCCACCGCTTTGGATTCATACTTCCCCGGTCCGCAGCGCTGGGGCTGTGGTGTCTCGACGGACGCGCCCGCACCTGGGCCGGCTACCAGCGGAATATGTCAGCCGCCGGTGCACGCTGTTGCGTTAGCGCGAGTGTGGGAGAAAGCAACTACCGATCAGGGCTGCATTGAGGACGCGAGGCGTCGGCTGGGCTGGCTTTTTCCTCGGATGCTGCGGTGGCATCGCTACCTGATGACGCAACGAGACCCAGAACAGTCAGGTTTGGTCAGCATTTATCACCCGTGGGAGTCGGGAGCCGATAACGCGCCGCGCTGGGACGCGGTTCTTGCCGGCATCGAGGTGGGGGATTTGCCGTCCTACCGTCGACGAGACACCGCGCATGTAACCGATTCCACGCAGCGGCCTTCCGATGCCGACTATCACAGGTATCTGTGGTTGGTCGAGCTGCTCAAACAGTGTCACTACACTGATGAGTCGATCTATCGTGCGCACCCTTTTCTGGTCAAGGACGTCTTTTTCAGTGCCCTCTTGGTGGCCGCTAACCAGGCGTTACTCGAGTTGGCGGAGATAGTCGGTTCCCCCAAGGTCGAGCGAGCGGAGATTGCAACGTGGATCGATCGCGGGCGCCGTGGTTTGTTGAGCCAGTTCAGCGCCGAGCTTGGACTATGTCTGGACTACGACATGCGGGGGAGTATTTCGATAAGCGCGCGCACCTTCGCGGGTTTCGCGCCCTTGATTGCTGGCATCGCGCCACCGGACGTCCGCGATGCGCAGCTGGCGCAGTTGGACTCGGAGTACTTCCTCGGAAATCAGAAACTTCGGTGGCCGTTGATCCCTACAACGAGCCCACTGGAGCCGACGTTTGACCTTCGGAGGTATTGGCGCGGTCCTGTGTGGCCGGTGATCAACTGGGTGCTGTGGCGGTCATTGCACCGGTTGGGCGAGCACCGTCGAGCGCACGCTCTCCGCCAAGCGGCTCTAGATCAAGTGGCGGCTGCGGGGTTCGCGGAATACGTCGAGCCATTCACTGGTGTGGCATTAGGGTCAGACAATCAATCGTGGACCGCGGCCGTCGTGCTGGACTGGCTCGACTCGCCATATTCTTGACTCTGCCGCCCCGGGTGAGCTGGTGCTGAGCACTCAGGTGCTTCAGGAATTTTACGTAACGGCTACCCGTAAACTTCCGAATCCTTTGCCGTTAGCGCAGGCAGCAGATGCGGTACAAGATTTCGCGGGTTTCCCTGTTGTGCCTAGCGATGCCCGTCTAGTGCTGGCCGCTGTCGAGATTAGCCGCAGCGCGCAGCTGTCGCTGTGGGACGCATTACTAATCGAAGCGGCTCGTACCGCTGGTTGTGACCGTATTCTCACCGAAGACCTGAACCACGGCGCTACCATCGGTGGCGTCCGGATCGAGAACCCCTTCGGGGGTAGTTGAGTTACCATGAGGGTGGCCCGCGTCACATCTAATGCAGGCAGGTATCGGTCGTGCCGGGCATCATTTTTTACCCCGTTCTTAACTCACCCCAAGCTACGCTATGGCACTGTTGCGTAGAGTCGATTGCTCAGAGCCGATGGTGAGTTAGGAGCCACATGCCGCCCGACCCAGCGCTGATTTCACAGGACAGAGTGGACGAGGTATTCGACACGGTCGCCAGCCTGGGCAAGCGGGCCGTATCGGACTTACGCGTAATGTTCCAAAGTGGAGACCGTCCGAGGCGTGGAGCCCTTTCCGCTGGGGATGTTGAGGAGCTTGGCGAATTCTTGCATGCAAATCCCGATAAGCAAGCAGAGATACTGGGGAGCTTAGTCGGGCTGGGCACATTGCCTCCGGAAGTAGTCGCGGAGGCAACGCTCTGGGAGCTGAAGCAACGAGTCGCAGCTCGGAGAGATGACAGCTTACGCGGTATTAAACCCGAAGATTTCGCATCCCCATTGCTAAATCCTGATGGTGACCAAAGGCTTGTGCTGCTGGGATTGCCGCCAGAGGGCTCTGCTGACAGCTCGACGATATGGCCATTTATTTTGGGGAATGATCTAGTGCTTCAGCCCAAAGGCGTACACCTGCATTTCGCGCTGGGGACAGAGCCACAGGAAGTGGCAGAGATGCTGCGGCAGACGGAAGGGAACTTTGCAGGTAGCGTGATGGTGTTTCCGGGCCCCGATACAGGGTCTGGCGTGCTCCCTCAAGATAAGGATCTGGTACGAGCACTTGCCGCTTTTTACCTGCGCCACGGTGAGCCCTAAAAGCCCGCACCCCTCAATAGCGTTGGTCCCGTACTCACGGTGAGCGCTGACCCGGAGCTGGCTGGACGCCTCCCCCATTGCGTGCAGCTGTTGGAAAAGCCCCTCCAGTATCGACTGGGAGTTCCTCCGACATTCACGGAGGTACCTCCTCAGCTGCAGCGGGGACAACCTACTGCCCCTTCTGAGCGCCGTCGTAGCGCCTTTCAGCCGGGTGGAACCCGAGGGCCAGTCAGTCCCGTTACCAGGGCGAATGGCACGGATAACAGACCAGGAAGAGTCGAACGCTAGACGCCGACAGTTGGCCCTGGCAGCAAACCTGGGAGTGTGGTTTATCCCACCGCGATCCAATAGATCTCACTGGCGTTGGAGAACCTTGGTGTCACGAAAGTCCAAGGGTGAGCGGATGAAACCGTCACCGTTGGGATTAGCAGACGTCACGTACGAGGAATGGAGTGACGAGTAAAAAGGTTGGAGCAGATAATGAACCAGCCCGGCCAGCCCAGCGATTCCTGGCTCGATGTGGTCAGTGGGCCGGTTTGGGTCGATCTGGCTGGGCTGCGCGAAACGTGGTCAGGGAAAATGGCGGATCCCGAGACTCTGGTCGATACGAGCTTCGGCAGAAAGTCGCTTCGTGTCATGCCGTCGCTGCCGATTCTGGACCTTGCGAGGATGGCCCACCCCGAACTGGTCAAGCAAACCCGAGCTGGAGAGCTCCCGGCGTTTGGTCTCTGCTTGGATACCTGTGCCGATCCGTCACAGATGGACTTGGCATCGCAGCGGGTGAAACCACTGCTGCTCAACCTTGCGGTGGACGACGGCTATGACCCGCCGTGCGCTTACATCAAGGTGACGAATTCATTGGTGCTGGCCGAATCGCTATCGCACATGCATTGTCATTTCACCGGCGGTGAGACAACTCCGACTGAAGCACTTGAATTACTCCATCGGGCCAGCGTGAACGAAAGCGCCGGCATGGTGTCGGTGTATCCACGGGAGCTGGATAGCCCACTGTTCGGCCTGATGCTCGACCTTACTGGCTTACGCTTGCAGTTCCCGAAAACAACGATCTCGGTCAGTGGCGACGAGAAGTTGGAGCCGGCGCTAACCGTTGCGTTGTCAGTGGTTAACAGGCGTTGTCAAGAATTTGACCTAGCAGACATCAAACATACCGAGTTACCGGTGGCGTTGACCACTTCACGGCAGAGCGGTGCCGGCGTGCCCTCTGAAAAGGTAACCAAGACGTCGGCTGGTCCCGATGTTCGCGGGGTCGATCCGCTTGCACCACCACCTCGTGCACGTCTTGGCCCCGGTGATGGAAACGCTAATAAGCGAAGGCGAAGGCGCTAATTTTAGGGCCTTCGCCTTCGCTTAATCCAGTAACTCTCGCTAGCTACTTGCGCCGCTCAGCTTGGCCAGGGTGGCCTTGGCGCGGTCGGAGTAGCCTGCGGCCACGGTTACGTGGTACCGCCCGGCGACGATTTCACTGCGGGAGGCGAAGTCGCGAGTCCCGCGAGTCAGCGCGTGGGTGATGGAGTAGTACAGCGCCCCACCGATCGCGCCGATCAGAATCGCCACGCCCAGCACTGCGCCCTCACCGTGGTTGGCGATGGACAAGATCAAGCCGAGCAACAGCCCAAACCAAATACCTGCCACGCCGCCGGTGAGGGCTGCCCGGAAGACGGTGACCCGACCAACGACGCGCTCCACGAGATGCAGATCCGAGCCCACAATCGCACTGTGTTGTACCGGGAAGCCTTCATCTGAGAGAAAGTCCACGGCCTTCTGCGCGCCTGCGTAGTCGGAGTAGGTGGCAATGGTGACTGCCGATGTCGCGGCCCCTACCGAGGTAGTGGGAGCACTCGGCGATGTGGAGGTTTCTGGGGAACCTGAAGGAATTGTCATGCGCCCAGCATTTCATGGCGTAGGCAATCGTGGGGGGATTTAAAGCTGTGCCTTAACAGTGATTGCTGCCCGTGACGCAAAACGAGGCGACTACTACGCGATACTCGCCAACGTCAACAAGAACGGCAATCAAAGTGTCACAACTCCAAAAGGTCTCCGGTTTGAATTCGCCGTACGCCCGCCTCGGTGGCGAGCTCCGGCCTAGCTTCGGGATGGGCGTGGTAGTAGCGCAATGCATGGTATAGCACAGCCGGATCAACCTCTAGCGATGGAGCGCGCACCGCGGCAGAGGGCAACAATTTAAATTCTTGCTGCGTGCCTACCCAGCTGGTTCGGTGTATTCGGGTGTGGTTGCATGGAGACACTTTCGCCACTATCAATGGGACGCCGGCGTCCTCAGCCGATATCGTATACACGGCATGCCAGGGCGCGAAGTGCTCAAATGTCAAACTGCGATGGTAAATCCCATCAGGGCTGAGCACGACTCGACCCCGTGCTAGACGCCCACTTACCATATCAATGACAATCCACAGAAAGTACAACCCGAAGGCGCTCGAGATGACGGTAGAGACGACGCCCGGGGGCGAACGAAATAGTGGAAGCTGCCATCCCGCCAGCCCGCTCAGCACCAAGTCGGTGAGCACGACGAGAGTCAACAGAATCAGCATCGCCAGGCAGCTGTACAGCCAGCCAGAGTAGGCGATGACGACACCATCCTCGGTGGATTCCGTCTTTCCTAACGTGATCGCGGTCGGTGACATCTGCCGACGAGTTCGCAACAGCCGCAAGCTCAGGCTCGTCACGAGACCAGAATAGACTCCACTGCCGAACAAAAAAATCGCCGATCTATATTGGCCCGACAGCAGCGCCCAAAACCCGAGCCCGCTAGCCAGAAGGGTGAGAAAACCGAGATACCCGGCTGTCAACCTCATCCACAGCTTCGGTCGTGGGGCGAAGCATTCATCGGGCCACGGCAGCAACGCGTCGACATTCCTGCCTTCGCTCGAGTCGACCATGCCGCCGCGCCTTGGTAACATAGTTCAGCTCCTAACGCTAGAAGCGTAGAATCTCATACATTCTTAATGTTGCCGCGATCGCTCCGACCTCGCTGCAGCATCGCTCATCCGAGAGGCTGGACTCGCAGCGCGGCCCACCGTTTTGAGTGGTAAAACCGGTTTAGTCTTTGGCGGCGTGGCGTTTAGGTGCCGGTAGCGACTAGCACCAGCTTGTGGGATTGTGGGTTCAGGTAGGCACGGGCCCACCAATTCCCTTGCTTGAAGGCGCCGTCCAGCGCATCGCTGCTAAGGAACGGGCCGGGCGGCAGGTGCTTTTTCATACCGTCCACGACCGAGGGAGTCTGCCCGTTTGGCCCTGGGGAGTAGGAAGTCGCCAGATCGCTAGTTTGGTTGTTGTCAAGAGTGATCACAGCATCGATCCAATAAGTCGACGGTCCCGGGTTCCGTGGATTGCCGTAAGTGCCCGACATCCACTGGACCCCAACGGGAGTTTTCAACACCGAGAAACGCTTTGTCAGTGGTTCCGCGTCGGTGTGAAGCTCGCCCGACCCTGACTTCTGGGCCTCGGCGCTCCCTCGGCTTCCTTCGTTGCCCGTAGATGCTTGGCAGGACGCCGTGATACACACGCAGAGGACAGCCAGAACGCCTGTGGTCACTTTCGAAAGCGTCAGACGCCAGCGTGACTGCGTGGTTTTCACTATCACCGCTTTCTCGGGTTGCCCGGGGCGAGTCATGGTCTCAAATATCATAGATGTTTCAGCGGGTATTTCAGTGCGCCTTCTCCGCATTGCGTGCCCGGCCGCCGTCAATCGTCACCCATCAGCTCTTCGCGTTCGGTGAATGCTGCTTCAAGGTCGGCGAGCGCCGGAAAGATCTCCGTGCCTGGCCAGGGCGGCGGTTCGGGATGGAGCGCGAACGTCAGATGCACAATCGCGGCCCGGCCGTCGTCTAGGGCGAGTAGAACATCGTCCTGTGGTCGCCACATGGCAGCAACCTGCCAGCTCATTGGCCGTAGCGCGTGCTTGCGACCGAGTTCGCGCCGAAGCTCCTTAGCGATTCCCGCGCGGGTCTTCGCGTCGGTGGTGCTTCGGCCACGCACGTCGATCCATGAAGCCGGTAAGGCCACGTCGTCTAGCCAGTGATGCACCCTGTCATGGTCGCAGATCAGGCGCGTTCTCGCTTGCCGCCCCACGGGGCGAGTACTTGGTCAACCATGTTCGGTCATGCGGGTTGTTACTGTCTGGCCTTACAGCTGCCTAACTTGATGTGCGGACTAGATTCATACTATGGCCGGGGGTGGTGGCAAACGGGGCAAGTGGACGCCGAGCAAGGAACCAAAGCGTTACTCGAGGTCACTCAATAGTGGTGGCCTGGATCAACTCCGCGATACCGTCGTTGACCAGCCAGCCGCGCACGATGGTGATGGGGACGGGAGTTACCGGACTGCGGGTCTCTGAGCTCACCGGCCTACACCGAACAGGCGTCATGCTCGGAGCCAACGCACACCTCAACTCCACCGACCAAGGCCGAAAACAACGCCCACTCGGAGTCATGATGCCCCCGCGACTCGACGTTAATCCACGGCGCGAGAAATTACCTCCTGCTACAGAAGGTATGGCGGGCGCCCGTTATGCTCCTCCAGAGGGTGGGAGCCCTCGGGCAGGAGGGGCTGCAGAAACCCGCGAAGCTGATGCAGCCGGTCGAGATCGATGTCGTTGATGTCCTCGGTCAGCTACAGGTAGAAGCCACTGCGGCCGACAGGCCGCACGATGGCGACAGGTGCCTGCTGCATGGCGTCCGGGCCGCCGAGTAGTTTCACGTGCTCGGCGTTGAGCAGGTTGCCCCAGTAGTACCCCCACAGATGCCGATGGAAGTCGCGCTCGGCGGTAACGAACAGCACCGCCCGCTCATAGGGGCTTTCCGGGCCGCCGATGAAGTCGACCGTCGTGTATCCAGTCGTTCCGCCGAGGTCCTCGAACGTCCCCAGCAGCCATTCGACCGCACGTTGCTGGAGCTCTTCGTCAACATGATGGCCTGGAAGGCTTCGTTTCGGGACGGTCAGCGCGACGGTCGTCTCCGTCTGTCCAGTCGTGCCGTCCAACCGCCGCCGGAATCTCGGAAAACCAGCTTCGACGCTCAGCACTTGCGCTTCAAGGTATTGGTGGCGAGCCGCGCGGTGCTCATTCCATCCCTTGATCTTGATCCATTCCAACGGCTCGTCGAGTGGGATACGGTCCCACATCACGCCCTTTTTCATCGGCTTGCATTTGCTGAGGTCTTCGCCGAGCCGCGTCACACTCATCTGTAACGCCGTGTATTCCGACGCAGCCACCGACGGCAGAAGCACTTGCTCAAGTCCTCGCCGTACCCAGCGCACCACAGTTTCTGTAGACGGCTGCGCGTCAGTCGCGATGGCTGCGTGGAGACTGCGATGCTCTTCGGCATAGTCCATAGTGATCCTCCGAATCTGAACACCAACGCGCCGAGGCCAGGGAATAGTACTGAACCACCACAGCACAGGCAGCAGCCAAGGGCCCGCAGGCGCGACTTGACAGCTTGACTCCCGCCACACGAGAGCGCCTATCAGGGCCAGTGGTTCGAGCGGCGCGCCGAGAACCGGGTTGCCCGCGCCGATGGGCAACATCGACAGATTCGCCACGGCTTGCTTGCCGACGGAGCGGCGGAACGAGTACGTCACCAGGAAAGCACCCTCCAAGGTCCGGAAACTTGGGCTTAAGGCGTGATCCGTCTGTGTTGCAAGCGAGGAAGTAGCACGGCTGGCGGGGGCAGGGCCTTCACCTCGCCTGAGCGCTCCACCCACGCGTTGACTTCCACCATCGCGTCCGGACGGTAGCTGTCCCACTGCACTGTGGCTAGTCGTTATCGGCGTATACGAGACCTCGACGGCCACTTGGACCCTTTATCGATTTCATCTAGCACTTGTGAGGCCGTCTGGATCTGTTTCACGTCCCCGCCTCATAGAGGGCTTCGGTTAACCGGCAACGAAGAGCAACGCCGAGACCAGCCACGTTGACGGCAGAACTTGCTACTCCCAGAGAACGACTATGGTTGAACTTTCCCGCTTGAGAGCGCATAGCGACGCATGTGACCAGCAAGTTCTCGCGGCCACTGCTGACGTAAGACCACATGATCAGAATCAATCGAGATAATCTCGGCGCTCAGATCGTCGTGCAGCACATGCCAACGCACACTTCCATCAGCTTCAAGGCAGACAAGACCTCGCTCGTAGAGCACCAGCAACGTCCCTTTCGGCCCAGATTGCACCGAGGCGAAGCGAAGGTCCTCATCCTCATCACGAACAAGATATTCAAACTCGTGGATGATTCCATGGCGTAGTTCGACCTGCAGAATCTCATCTGCGATCCGTGGAATCAGCAGGAGTAGGCCATCTAGTTCTTCCAGCCAAAACACGGTAGTTCCAAGATGCCGAGCAAAATTAGATGGCAGTTCGACATCGTGGCCAGAGGTTGTCTCTAATTTGGCGCCTGTAGTGCCAGATATCTTAAGTTGTCCCCATAATCCGAGCGAGATAGAATCGCCGGTCAAAGTCACTACGTGCCCTGCGCCGATAGGCATTATCGACCCTGGTATCTAACCGCGCCACGAAGCTTCATGACAGCTTTTACGGGGGCGCAGTCCGTCGTGATCAGAGGCACTCCTCGCGTGCTCGCAGTTGCGCGGTTGGTGTGCTGCTACTTCAACTCATATGAGGCGAGAGGGGTAGCCCTTGGTATGTTCATTGTAGAACTTTACTCTTTATCTCTTAAATGCCGGGCTACTTCCGCGACCCAAGATGCGATTGAATGAAGGTTATTCATAAGTCAGCATAGCTGCAGCTCAGAGGCTGGACATAGGACTTATGAATAACCTTCAATGTCTCCGCGGCCTCATCTGTGACGAGGTTAAGAAGCTCAACGATGTAATGGTAGCGGTTATTGCCTTTCTTGTGGGCAGCAAAATGCTCCTCAACCAGAGCGCGGGGCCGAGACCCCGTCGGTACGGCTTGATTTGCTAAAGGTGGAAACAGCGTGCGAGAGTTTGCCGCTCGCCAGCGCGTCAGCTGCTTGCTTCGCGAGGTTGTCGGCGGTCTCGCCGCCAGGGCTATCAGCTGCGGCCGTCGCCAGCTCGCTTCCAGACTTCCTCGAACGCCGCCCGGTCGATTTCGACGGCCGAGAACTCCGGTTGATCGCGGATCTCCTCAAGGGATGGGAGCGGCTCTTCATTTTATCTTGTTCGGATCGTCGATCTGGCTCTGCGTTGGCTCACGTTTTTCGTCGATCTGCTTGTCGTTGGTGGATGCGATCCGCACTTTACTGCCGTTCTCGCCGAGGTCACTCGCAACGTGAGGAAACCGAGAAGTCGTATTGGCACCTTCTCAATAGTGATGCCCCTCGGCAACTACGCTCGAGGCGGAAATCGAACACCGCCAGTTCTCACTGAAGTAAATCGCCTCTTAGTTGCCATACTCGCCAGCCAATTACCCGTTCTTAGAGGCACCGAGCTCGTCAAGACGCGCGGCAAGCAGTGGGAGGGCGTCGCCTTCCCAATCTTCGTTTCGGGAGGCCTCCAACAGATCTCGGATTAATCCTGACGTTCCCTCCCATGTAGCCAGACAGGAAAGGTGCGCCTCGAACCAGTCGAGACGGGAGATCGGTTCAGCCGGATCGTCCGCCAGGGGCCCTGTGCCGAAGTACTCGTCCGGATCGGAGATGACTTCGCCGCAGATCGCGCAAACCTTGGGCCGTCCACGTCTACGCTCATACGCAGCCAGCTTGGTGAGTGCCAGCCGCGCGTAAGGGCGCTCCTTGAGGCACGCTCTGTGCACAACTGCATCGGTGATCGCGAACACATCGTGATGCTGATTCAGAAACAGTGGTGGGAAGTTGACGGTGTCATTCCCCCGCTCGATGACATGTTTGCAGAGCGGACACGTTGTTATGCCGGCGGCGAAGATAGCCATTACGCGCCTCCGAACAGCTTCAGGTACGTCGGACTGTTGACACTGAACGTAGACTCAAGCCCTGCTTAAGCAGGATGGAACTCGCCTAGCCAAGCAGGTTCAGATCTGTGTAGCCCGCGCTCGCAGGGTTATTCAGGCCTCCATCCATGGGCCACTATATCCGGCCTTGGCCGCTTGATCGATGTAGGACAGGTTTTCGCCTTCGGCACCTAGCGTCCGTGCAGCCGCTGTTCCTCCTTTGCCGCAACGCCGAAGCTGCCGAAGACTGTAAGAAATATCGCCCGAACTGCGTTCAGCCGGTGACGGCAGGCAGGGATACCTCAACGGCTGAACTAAGGGAGTCATATTGGGTTGAGCTTGAGGATACGCGCCGAATGGCGGCTACACGGGGTTACCAGTTTCAGGGTCGCGACCGACCGCGATTAGCAGTTCCCTCACGTCGTGTTCAGCCTCCTGCAGCTGCGTCGCGACCTTTTTTTGCTCCTCGACTGTCAAAGGCTCGCGTGTCGGCGGTGACTCGGGTTTCGCGAGAATTGCGTAGACATAGCCGCACGCAGCCTCTTCATTATCGAATATTTGATGGTTCCACGTCTGGCGGCGGTCGGCGTAATACACGACCCATTTATCAGGCTCCTCAACGGACGGCTCCATGATGACGGCATCATCCGGCAGCAGATGAGGCTGGGGAATCGATCTGATCGAGAAGTGGAGTCGCTTCTCAGACTGGTCGATGGCTCGCAACAGTTCTGTGACGTTCATCGGGGCCTAAGATATCCTTTAATACCTCGGCGCGCCCGGAGTGGGAGGCGAGGATGAGGAGGATGAGAAGGAAGGGCCGAAGATCTTCACTAGGTGGCTCTCATAGCCCCAGGCGCTCGTGAGAATGTCATCCGGTGACTGGGTGTGGTCAGCCTCGCTCAGCATTTGGGTGAACACGAACCAGAGCTTGCCCGTGAGTCCCCGTGGGACAGCATCGGAGTCGCCTATCTCAGCAGCGAGGTCATCCGCCAGCTCATACAGCCTGTTGATAGCCTCCGAGTCCACTTCCTTCGAAGCCCGCAACGGCAGCAGGATCTCAGTAGTCAGGGCATCAAGACGCGCCTCAAGCTCTGGAACGCGCGTCATTTCACAAACCTCCTAATCGCCTTCTGCGGGACATGCTGGAAGACCGAGACCTCCTGCTGCCATATCGAGTAGTGGCATGGCAGGCCGGCCTCTTCCGGCAGATGTGGTTAGATCCTTCAGCCCTCGGCGGTCACCGACGATACCTGGTCGCCAGTTCGGCCTTTGGCTGCCACGGTGGCTAGCACTACAGGCGCGTTTAGGACCGTATCACCCGGGTGAAACCAGCTGCTTTGTCACACGGTAGGCTAGACAACGCGTAGCGGGCAGCCGTGCCTCGGCAAGGAGTAGGTCCGCGTTCGTCATCGATATTTTCGATCGTGCCTAATGTCTGAGCATTTCGAGGGTCTGCAACGCCTCGATCGTTTTGACACGCGGTGTGGCAGCAGCTGAGGTTTTTGTGTGCTCGGCCGTGCGGCGAGGTCCGCGACGTGACCTTTGCTTTACCTTACCCGACGATTCCTGTCCACACTCGGAGCAATTTTCTCATATGACGAGCACTACCGACGCCGCAGCTCGCCCCGACACGCAAGCAGCCAACACAGCAGTAGACGCCGCGTTACCCACACTCGCGCCGCCCCCGACGTCATCGAATCCTGCGATCCCATCAAAGCCCAGAGTCGTAGCTATCAATGACATCGGTTCAGCCGAGGATTTCCTCGCCGCAATCGATAAGACCATCAAGTACTTCAATGACGGCGACATCGTCGGCGGCACCATCGTCAAGGTTGACCGTGACGAAGTTTTGCTGGACATCGGCTACAAAACCGAGGGTGTCATCCCCTCTCGAGAGCTGTCCATTAAGCACGACGTGGACCCGGCCGATGTGGTCAAAGTTGGTGACGACATTGAAGCGCTGGTCTTGCAGAAGGAAGATAAAGAAGGTCGGCTGATTCTGTCTAAAAAGCGCGCGCAGTACGAGCGCGCTTGGGGGACCATCGAGAAACTTAAAGAAGAAGACGGCGTTGTCGTCGGTTCCGTCATCGAGGTTGTCAAGGGTGGGCTCATCCTCGACATTGGGCTACGCGGTTTCCTGCCGGCTTCGCTGGTGGAAATGCGTCGCGTGCGCGACTTGCAGCCCTACGTTGGCCGCGAGCTCGAGGCCAAGATCATCGAGCTGGACAAGAACCGCAACAACGTGGTCCTGTCTCGCCGGCAGTGGTTGGAGCAGACTCAGTCCGAGGTGCGCAGCGATTTCCTCAACAAGCTGGCCAAGAGTCAGGTCCGCAAGGGTGTGGTCTCCAGCATCGTCAACTTCGGCGCGTTTGTTGACCTAGGTGGAGTGGACGGTTTGGTGCACGTCTCCGAGCTGTCGTGGAAGCACATCGACCACCCCAGCGAGGTCGTTGAGGTAGGTCAAGAGGTCGAGGTTGAGGTGCTTGATGTCGACCTTGACCGCGAGCGTGTATCGCTGTCGCTGAAGGCCACGCAGGAAGATCCGTGGCGCCAGTTCGCCCGGATTCACCAGATCGGGCACATCGTGCCTGGCAAGGTTACCAAGCTGGTGCCGTTCGGCGTGTTCGTGCGAGTGGGAGAAGGCATCGAAGGTTTGGTGCACATCTCCGAGCTGGCCGGTCGCCACGTGGAGATACCCGAGCAGGTCGTGCAGGTCGGTGAAGAGGTCATCGTGAAGGTGATCGATATCGATTTGGAGCGTCGCCGGATTTCGCTTTCACTCAAGCAAGCCAACGAAGGCGGCGAATCCGACGAGGTGCACTTCGACCCCTCCGCCTACGGCATGGACGCGCAGTACGACGATCAGGGCAACTACATCTATCCCGAAGGCTTCAACCTCGAAACTGGGGACTGGCACGAGGGCTTTGAGAAGCAGCGCGAAGAGTGGGAGCGTCAGTACGCTTCGGCTCAGGAGCGCTATGAGGCCCACAAGAAGCAGATTGAGCAGTCAAAGGTTGCCGACGCTGAAGCTGAGCAGGCCGATCCTGCTGAGTCCGCGTCATACTCCTCGACTGAGACCGCCGCGGAGCCAGAGGCCTCCGGCACGCTAGCCAGCGATGAAGCACTTGCCGCGCTACGCGAAAAGCTCGCGGGGCAGTAATCCCTGCCGACGCTTTTTAAGGATTTGTTATATGTGAGATGGTCCTGGGCTCGACGTCCGGGACCATCTCACTGTCAGCAGCGGTGTAAAAGGATTTTCACTATTCGAATGAGATCTAAAAACGACCCCATTGCCGAGAGACTGTCGAGTTATTGGGTTAAGGGAAGCGGGAAAGATCATGAATCAGGACATGAAGCCCGAGCCGTCTCCAAGTGCCACGAGGACTTTTTCCATTGCCTCATTCGCCATCGTGGTGGTAGTCCTCGTCGCGGTAGGTGCGCTGTTCTCCTTGGTTCTGGGTGTTCTCCTGGTTATGAGTAGTGACTCGTGTGGAGGGAGCGACACGCGCTTAATCTGTTCTGCAGACGGCCAGTCCTTCGTGTTCGTCATGCCACTGCTCGCGTGGCTAGTGGCCACAGTTGCCTCGCTGGTCGGCAGATTCGTCGCGGTCCGGCGGGGCTTCAGCCCTTGGTGGTTTATTCTGCTTGCCGCGTGCTTATACGTAGTGATCGCCGCCGTGGCCGTTGTGTTCGCTTTATAGAGCAACATATGACCGAGCCAATCGAAGGTGCCAGCATCAACCGTGGGACCCATCCGGATGTTGTGCTGTCGATAGGGCACAACAGCGCCGTCGACGGAGCTGTTATGGGATGTTCGTGAGGACGTGCTCCTGTCGATAAAGAGTGTCTGGAACTCATCTGTTAAAAGGACAGGCACGCCTGCATATCAAGTATCGCACCCAAGTATCCTGCTGCTATGACCTCTACCGCCCCGCGCGTTGCGCTGCTTACGTTGGGCTGCGCCCGTAACGAGGTCGACTCTGAAGAACTCGCTGGGCGGCTCGATACCGCCGACTGGCAGCTTGTCTCCGATGCTGACGACGCCGATATCGTGGTAGTCAATACGTGTGGTTTTGTCGAACAGGCCAAGCAAGACTCTATTGATACGTTACTGGCGGCCTCGGACTCTGGCGCCAAAGTTGTGGCGGTTGGTTGTCTGGCGCAGCGCTACGGCAAGGACCTTGCCGAATCTCTGCCTGAGGCTGATGCGGTACTGAGCTTTGACGACTACGCCGACATTTCCACCCGACTACGTTCAGTGTTAGATGGTCAGGCACACCCGGCACATATCCCTAGCGACCGACGTAAGCTCTTGCCGCTAAGCCCGGTGCAACGACCTGGTGTTGCGGTGTCGTTACCTGGGCATGGAGCGGCTCCCGTAGGAACCGGCGCCCCGGCTTCTGGGCCGCGGGTGCTGCGTCGGCGGCTCGATGGTGGTCCAGTAGCTCCGCTCAAGTTAGCCAGTGGCTGCGACCGTCGGTGCACATTCTGCGCTATACCGTCGTTTCGTGGTGCGTTCGTTTCGCGACCGGCTATCGATGTGCTGACCGAAGCGGTGTGGCTGGTCGAGCAGCGGGTGCGTGAGTTGGTGCTGGTGAGTGAAAACTCTACTTCCTATGGCAAGGACCTTGGTGACCCTCGGCTACTCGAGCAGTTACTGGACCGATTAGCCGGCGTGCCCGGTGTGCTGCGTATCCGAGTCTCTTACCTGCAACCTGCTGAGATGCGACCTTCGCTGACCAAGACGATTGCCACCACCCCTGGAATCGCGCCGTACTTCGACCTCTCGTTCCAGCATGCCAGCAACAGCGTTCTGCGCCGGATGCGGCGATTCGGCGACACTGAAGCGTTTGTCGGGCTGCTGGATACGATTCGTGAGCTGGCCCCCCAAGCCGGTGTACGCTCCAACTTCATCGTTGGCTTCCCCGGAGAGACGCCCGCCGACGTTGCCGAGCTCGAACGCTTCTTGACAGCTGCGAGGCTGGATGCCATCGGGATATTCGCCTACTCCGACGAAGATGGAACGCAGGCAGCTGGTTTTGCCGACAAACTTCCCGCTGCCGAGATCCGTAGCAGGTATGACACGGTGAGTCGCCTAGCTGAGGAGCTCACTGCGCAGCGCGCTGAGGAACGCATCGGCGAGGTGGTCGAAGTACTTGTCGAACAGGTCGAGCTTGATGAACCGCCGCTGGGTCGAGCTGCTCACCAAGCCCCTGAGGTCGATGGAATCACCACGCTCGATGGTGCTAGTGGTCTCGGGATAGGCGATGTCGTGCGGGCGCGTGTTGTCGAGAGTTATGGTGTGGATTTGCTGGCTCGATATGAACAAACACTGCACGCCGCTGACAATGGATGAGCGGAACTTCACCGCTCATGAGCCATCTCCGTGGAACGTGCCGAATTTTCTTACCGTGCTTCGTCTAGTACTAGTGCCTTGCTTTGTAGCCCTGTTGTGGCTCTCGCACGGCACCCGGTCGGGCTGGCTCATCGCCGCTACAGCTGTGTTCGGGATCGGCATCGCTACCGATTATTACGATGGCGCACTTGCCCGAGCTCAGGGCAGCGTTACCGCTTTCGGCAAGCTTGCCGATCCAATAGCGGATAAGGCATTAACTGGTTCTGCCCTGTTGGGCCTGTGGTTCCTGAATGTGCTGTCATGGCCGGTGCCACTGCTCATAATCGGCCGAGAGCTGGCCGTCACTTTGCTGCGAGTGTGGGTGCTGCCGTATGGCATCATTTCGGCGAGTCGGGCCGGAAAACTGAAGACATCGCTGCAGATGTGTGCCATTGGTTGGTATCTATGGCCGTGGGCAGCCGTGGGTGCATGGCTAGACAACCTGATCGGCACCGCCACTGGACTAGCAACGCTCTCGGCTGTAGGACCAGTGCTGATGGGCGTCGCGGTGGTTGTGACCATGGTGACTGGGCTGGACTACATCCGGCGCGCATGGCTGCTGCGACGGGCGGCTATGCGCCCGGCCGACCACACCGTTGGCTAGGATGCTCCATGGTGAGCGAGTCGTTAGCATAGGAAGTTGCCAGTTGGCCCCCAGCTCGCGGTACGGTGGAGGTTCGACGGAAGGGAGCGTACTGATGCTGCTGCGAGAAGTGCTCGGTACCACTCTGCGTTCTGTCCGCCAGCGGCAGCAGCGGACGTTACGGGAGATTTCGGCGATCTCCACGGTAAGCCTGGGCTATTTATCGGAAATTGAGCGTGGTCAGAAAGAGGCGTCTTCGGAGCTACTCTCCGCTATCTGCACCGCGCTGGATATCACTCTGGCTGATGTGCTGCGCGAGGCCGGAAACCAGTTGGATCACCGAGCGCTCGCTACGGTTACCCCTATGCCGTTTGCCCGTCCAGGTGCTTTCCACAGCACCTGCGTCGACGCGCATAGCCATGCCGCCTGAGCGGGCCTCGGCTGCTCAGACCAGGCATGGCCCGCCTGTGCTGCGTCGACGCTCCAAGCGTTCACTGCCGCACGTCAACCACCCCATGCGGGGCATGCGTCGAATTGGCGCACATATAGCGCATCATCGTCACCGCCACGTTTGGAGTCGGCTGATTGTGGTACTGGCCGTAATTGTGCTGTTGGTCCCGGCCGGGCTCTTAGCGCTTCGGTCTTTGGCCACTTCGCTGCTGTCAACCAAACCCGACGTAGCCAATAGCCAGCTTGCCGGCGGTGCCGCTGTCGAACCCAAAGTGGCGAGCGCGAGCTTTGATGCCAGTCCATTTCGGGGTACCCCAGCCGATGCGTACTCTGAAGGCAAAGCTGGAATTACCCTGCCTCAGATGCAGTCTCAAGGGCCGTGGAGCGCCGAGCAGATTCGCCAAGCGCTGGAGCGCACCAAGGATACACTCATTGCGGCGCGACTCGACGAGGGTATGCAGCTGCGAGGGCAGATTGAACCATATCTCAACGAGTTTGCCGAATCCAGTCGTTCATTTATCGCTGACCAGCTCAAAGGTCCTCGCGCACTCACCTATGTCACTCGTTTGGCTCCGGGGTATACGCTGCGCGCGCCGGTTCGAGTCAGTGGAACCATGAAAGTTTCGATGGGCAGTGCCAATCAGCTAGTGATCTCGGCCAGCTATGTGTGGATATATCCGCTACGGGCGCCGAACGCTGAGAAGGTGTTTGAACGAGCCGGATCCCAGCTTACGGTGCTGCGTACTGTGGAGCGCTATGAGTTTTATCCTGAGAAGGGATACGCCAAGCAAAACCGCGGTCTGCGACCTGGCGACGGTGAGCAGCACGCGTTCAACGCCGATTGCGGATTAATAGCTAACGGAATGCTTGCGTTGCCGTCCAATCGCGACCATGTTGCTGAAGCTCCAGCTAGATCGTCCTACGACTACACCGTGGCCCCGGAAAAAGTCTCGAGCAACTGTGCCAGGCGGAGATAGGTAAATGCGCGGCAGCCCGATCCACCGCCCGGCTCGCACAGCTACTGTGCTTGCCATGCTTACTGTGCTGCTGATCTGTCTGACCGGCTGCATGCGCTACACCATTGACGGGAAGATTAATTCCGACGGCACCATCAGCGGGTCGTTTATCTTTGCCCTGAGCAAAGCTACGGTCGGTGAGTTATTCGGCAGCGAAGGTAGCTACCTCGCCGAGTTACGGCGGCAGCTTACCCAGCCAGTGAGCGCGGGCGGCAGCAAATTTTTGGTGCCACCACAGCTCAAGCACGGCACAGTGAACATTGCGGTGTATCGCTCCGGCGATCTCCTGGGTTATCGACAGCACTTCGATCGAGTGCCGTTGCGTGAGCTGGACCGTTCCACGTTTAAGGCCAGCCACACCAACGGACGTTTCATCATCGATATCCACAGTAACTTCATTGATCTTCAGAAGTTTCAGGATTCGCTGCGCGACACTAGCGCTGCCGCTCGATCATCGTCGCCTCCACCCAGCGCCGCGCCGCGTCCGACTACGAACCCCAGCACTCAGCTCTCCGACGAGCTGCGGTCGCAGGGTGTGGACCCGGAGACGGTTATAGGTAGTCGGAAACCCGATCTGAAAATCCGGCTAGAGTTCCCTGGCCAGATCATTTCAGCCAATGGGAATGTGCATGATCGCAGCGTGTCCTGGGAGCTTTCGCTGAACAGTCGAAGTGTTTTACACGTGTCCGCATGGGATGCTCCGCGGCACCGCTTCTGGCTGTGGGAGGCATTTTTTGGCGTCTGCGCGATCGGAGCGGCTTACGTGCTGTATCAGCTGTTGCGCCTTTGGGTCCGTCGCCGTAGTGGCGCAGCTGTACTGCAACCTGAGCCGGAGCCGCGCTCACTGGGCTTTGCTGGGCTACCAATCTTGGGGGACAACGTCAGCGCTCATGAACCTGGCAGCACTGGTAAGCCGAACAGCACTAGCGCGGCGTGTCCGAACTCATCGAACTAACGTTCGAGTATAGTGGCGGGTACGTTTCCACCGCAATGTAGTTCATGCACAGCCTAGGGCCTCAGATGGCCAGTGTCACACCCATCAATTAGCGTCATGCACTGTTGTTCCTGTCCATCCGCGACGTATGTAAAGGCGGCACAATATGGCCACGCCAGACCGCGACAAAGCGCTGGAAATTGCGCTAGCCCAAATTGACAAGCAGTACGGCAAGGGCTCGGTGATGCGGCTTGGTGACTCCGACCGCCCTCCGGTTGCGGTGATACCCACCGGATCGATCGCCTTAGATGTGGCGTTGGGTATAGGCGGTCTACCCCGAGGACGAGTGGTGGAAATCTTCGGGCCGGAATCTTCTGGTAAGACCACGGTTGCCCTGCACGCCGCGGCAAGCGCGCAAGCCGCCGGCGGCATTGTGGCATTTATCGACGCTGAGCACGCGCTTGACCCTGAATACGCCAAGGCGCTGGGGGTGGATACCGACGCGCTGCTGGTCTCCCAGCCAGACAACGGAGAACAGGCGCTAGAAATCGCCGATATGCTAATTCGATCAGGCGCGCTGGATCTGCTGGTCATCGACTCTGTTGCCGCGTTGGTGCCACGCGCGGAAATCGAAGGCGAGATGGGGGATAGCCACGTGGGTTTGCAGGCCCGCTTGATGAGTCAAGCCTTGCGCAAGCTTGCCGGCGCACTCAACAACGCCGGCACCACAGCAATCTTCATCAACCAGTTGCGGGAAAAAATAGGCGTAATGTTCGGATGTCTTTCGTACGGCACAAGGGTGACACTTGCTGACGGTAGGCAAGAAAAAATTGGCAAGATCGTGAACAGGAAACTTCCAGTTGAGGTGCTTTCTTATGACCCTGAAGTCGGCAAAATCGTGCCCAAGAAGGTGGTCAACTGGTTCGACAACGGCATCACTGACCAATTCTTGCAGGTCACTATTGCGAGGCCCAGCGGAAATGGCCGGGCACAGCTGGGGCTAACTGCAAACCATCATGTGCGGACCCCTGGCGGTTGGAGAGAAGCCGGCGAGTTGGCAGTTGGAGATAGAGTTTTACTCTCCCAACCGCATCGGCTAAGCGATCAGCAGCGGCAAGTCGTGCTAGGCGGCCTCATGGGAGATGGCAATTTGTCACCCAGCCGCATTCCGGGTAGCCTCGGCACTCGCTTTCGTATGGGACACGGGGTTAAACAGCTGGCCTACCTAGACTGGAAAGCCTCACTTTTTGGCAATATCAAGCAAAGCCGGACCAGTAACACCAAGGGTGCAGGGTTCGTCGATCTACAGCCGCTACCAGAGCTCGCCGAGCTGCGACAAGCTGTGTACCTCGGCGATGGACACAAGCATTTATCGTGGGAGTATCTCAAAGCACTCACACCGCTGTCCCTTGCAATTTGGTATGCAGATGACGGCTCTTTTGCCCTACGAGCCAAGGGTGTGCAGGAGCGTACTCGCGACGGTAGCGGTCGTTCCGAGATCTGTGTGCAGTCATTGAGTTCTGGGTCTCGTCTGCGCTTGATGGAGCATCTGTCCGGTGCCTTCGATTTGCAACCGCGGTTGAGTACTCGCGGCGCACGACATATGCCGGTGCTGGTCTTCGGCAAGGACGAGACGGCAAAGCTGCATGAACTTGTAGCTCCGTACATGCACCCATCGATGCAGTACAAGTTACTCGAACGGTTCCGAGGCCGTTTTGAGGTGAAACCACAGTTCACCGAACCAGTGCTACTTCCTATACCCGCACCAGTGCTCGATATCAAGATCAAACCACGAACTCGATCCATGCGCCGTTTTGATCTTGAGGTCGAAGGATCACATAACTACTTAGCTGACGGTGTGATCGTGCACAACAGTCCTGAAACGACCACTGGTGGGCGGGCACTAAAGTTTTACTCTTCGGTGCGGTTGGATGTGCGTCGCATAGAGACGCTGAAGGATGGCATCAACGCGGTAGGAAACCGCACCCGGGTCAAGGTAGTGAAAAACAAGATGGCTCCTCCGTTCAAACAGGCGGAGTTCGACATTCTGTACGGCATTGGCATCAGCCGGGAAGGCTCTCTAATTGACGTTGGCGTTGAGCAGGGTCTGATTCGCAAGTCGGGAGCCTGGTACACCTATGAAGGCGACCAGCTAGGTCAAGGTAAAGAGAACGCCCGCACGTTCTTGCAGGACAACCCAGACCTTGCCAATGAGGTCGAGAAAAAGATCAAAGAAAAGCTGGGGGTAGGTGCTACAGAGGAACCTGTGCCAGTCCCCGTGGATTTCTAAGTGTTCCTGCCGGCGCTGTGCTTGTACGACTGTGTCGCTTGGCCCGGCTCGGCAAGCCGTCGCCGGGCCACCCGCACTCGGGCAGTCGCCTTGTGTGTGCCCGGCGCAGCTTGCGAGCCGGCAATGGATACAGCGCATACGGTGCGCTCCCTGCGGCCTTGGCAGGAACGTCTAGCGGGGATGGACCTATAACGTGTTCTCTGTAGTGAGGAGGTTTCGATGCTGAACGAGCTGGACAGCGATCCGGAAGCAGTAGCGCGGCTGATTTGCCTCCAGCAGCTCGAACACAAACCCCGCACCAGAGCCGAGCTTGCCGAAACACTGCGTCGCCGCGGCGTACCCGATCCCGCGGCGACCGCGGTGCTCGATAGGCTTACCGACGTCGGCTTGATCGACGATGCCGCTTATGCGCAGCAGTGGGTGGAACAGCGGCACCGTAGTCACGGTAGTGCTCGTCGGCTGCTCGCGGCGCAACTCCAACGCAAAGGGGTTGATCCAGAGCAGATAACCGCGGCTGTAGAGCAGCTGCCCGTCGATACGCAGGAGCAGACCGCGGCCGCTTTGGTCGTTCGCAAGCGGCCCAGCCTCGCCAGGTACGACATGCCTACCCAGACCCGGCGCTTGGTGGCGTTGTTGGCCCGCAAAGGCTACTCCAGTGAGCTTTCATATCGCGTGGTCCGTCAGGCGTTAGAGCTCGAAGACGATCCTTGAGCTGACGGCTACCACACTAAGGTGACTGTAGAACCGCTTAACCCCGAGTCAAACATCCGTTCAAGGAGTGGGCTATGAGCTGCGAAGGTCAAGTCTGGCGGCTCTACCACAGCGATCAGCTACTCGGTGAGTTCACCGTCACCGATGCCGACTTCCCGTGGCTGAACGCAACCTTCCGCGCCACAGAGGCATTCTTGCCCTGGCGCTCCGTATTCGATGACGCGCTCCACCTGATCAACGATCTCGATGACCACTATCAACAGTGGGAAGACGCCTACCGCCGAATCCAAGACGCCCTGACCCTGCGCCACCCATCCGGACGAGCCGTGGCCGAATTCCTCTTGCATATCGAGGGTGACACCGCCTGGTGGCGCTGGAGCGATGAACCATTCCCCTCTAATGAGAACGACGCCGCTTAGGAGCGTGTCTGGAAACGGGCGGGGTGGCCTGACTTTCAACAACCCGACACAAACATGCACCCGGGCACGTCACTGACATGTTTCCAACGCACTCTTAGGGGCACCAGCAGTAACTTGACCTCTGGCTAAGTCGACAGCAAGGGATGTGGGGCGGCGATAACGGGCGGATAACCGGAAGTATCTAGACTTGACTCGTGAGCACCGCAGGCAACGTCGAGATGGAACAGCCACGCACATACCAGCTGCGTACCTATGGCTGCCAGATGAACGTGCATGATTCACAGCGGCTATCTGGTCTACTGGAGTCGGTCGGTTATCAGCGGGCCATCGATGATCAGCTTCCGGACTTGGTGGTGTTCAACACGTGTGCGGTTCGGGAAAACGCTGACAATAAGCTGTACGGCAATCTCAGCCAGCTGGCGCCGGTTAAGAAACAGCGTCCCGCGATGCAAATTGCTGTGGGTGGTTGCCTGGCACAGAAAGACCGCGGTGAAATCGTGCGCCGCGCGCCGTGGGTGGATGTCGTGTTCGGCACGCACAACATGGGTTCACTCCCGGTGCTGTTGGAACGTGCCCGGCACAACAAGCAGGCTCAAGTTGAGATCGTCGAGGCGTTGGAGACGTTCCCCTCGGCTTTACCGGCTCGCCGGGATGCGCATGCCAGCGCTTGGGTTTCCATCTCTGTGGGCTGCAATAACACCTGCACGTTCTGCATAGTTCCCTCGCTACGAGGCACAGAGAAGGACCGCGGGCCAGCAGATGTGCTTGCTGAGGTGCAGGCGCTGGTTGCCGATGGCGTCCTGGAGGTGACGCTGCTGGGGCAGAATGTGAATTCTTATGGCGCGGAGTTCGGTGATCGAACAGCGTTTTCCAGCCTGTTGCGCGCTTGTGGGGCGGTAGCGGGGCTGGAGCGGGTGCGCTTCACTTCGCCGCATCCGCGTGACTTTACAAACGACGTAATCGAGGTTATGGCAACTACGCCCGCCGTTTGCCCGCAGTTACACATGCCGCTGCAGTCCGGATCCGATGCGGTACTTAAGGCTATGCGTCGCTCTTACCGGCGGGAGAAGTATCTCGGTATTTTGGACCGCGTTCGGCACTCCATGCCCGATGCGGCGATTACTACCGACATTATCGTCGGTTTTCCTGGTGAAACCGAAGCTGACTTCGTGCAGACGCTGGAACTGGTGCGCCAGGCGCGGTTCAGCAGCGCGTACACGTTCCAGTATTCGCCGCGCCCAGGAACTCCAGCAGCCGAGCTACCCAACCAGGTCCCTAAGCCAGTGGTGCAGGAACGCTATGAGCGGTTAATCGCGCTGCAGGAAGAAATTTCCTGGCAGGAGAACAAGCAGCTCATTGGTGCTGACGTTGAAGTGCTGATCGCCGCCAATGAAAGCCGGAAGGCCGCGGATAGCGGACGGCTCTCCGGCCGCGCCCGCGATGGGCGACTTGTGCATCTGGCGAGTAGGCCCGAAATCCGGCCCGGCGATATTGTGAATACCACCATTAGCTACGCCGCGCCCTACTACCTGGTCGCCGACAGCCCCGCTATCGCACATCGTCGTACCCGCGCCGGTGACGCTTGGGAGGCAGGCGAGGTGCCCCGGTCTCGGGCTGTCACCACACTGCCCATGCCTGGCATGGGGCAGCCCATTCAGTCGATTTCCGCATCGGACTCGTGCCGCCGGAGCACCGCGCCGGATAGCCACTAAACCAGATAACCTCTAATTTGGTTGGACAAAAACAGGTTTTTCCAGCAGAATATGAAGACGTGAGGGTCAAATTCACTCAATCGGCCCGTAAACACAAAATCGGTCGGGCGCATGTGCTTGCGGCGCTAGAAAACGCTGATGACGGGGAGATTGTTCCTGCGCCTAGCGGTGATAAGCAGACGCGCCGCAAGTGGATTGCTGTAGATAACAGAGGAGTTGAGCTAGAGATTATGGGCGTTGAAACTCTAGAGTACTTGCTCATCATTCACGTTATGCCTACAGCTCTAGTACGGAAGGGAAAATCATGACGATCGAGACCGGATCGACTAAACGCGAAGCAGCGCATTCTGCGTTTTGCAGTAGACCGCGCTTTACTGATTCTGGTGATGTTGATGTTGATGTTGATGTAGACGAAATTTACGATACTGCGGGTAACCGAGTTGATGGTACTTACATTGCTGACGCATTGGCCGACTTGGAAGCCTCACGCAGCCCTGGTCGACCTTCTCTAAACAGCGAATCTAGCCAGGGAAGGTCACCGCAGATTGCCTTCCGAGTGCAGCCCGAGCTCCGGGCCGAGGCGATCGCACGGGCGCAATCGGAGGGGACTACGCTCTCGGCGCTGGCTCGAAAGGCGTTTGAGCAATATGTACATGCTGCCTAATGAGCGCGGCTTGGCTGCAGCTGTCTACGTAATGCAGCCCCGAGGCGTTTAGTGCACTAGTTTGGCTTTCCGGCCCGCTCGGCGAGTTTGAGCACATGTTGTTTACCGCGGAGCGCCTGCTCGGATTCCGCGATGGCGCTGGCGTCACCGCTGTTGCGAGCACGTTCTAGATGTTTGGTGGCGCGTTCCACCTGTTCGCGTATTTGGGCTAGCAGCGGATTGTTGGCTGCGGCTTTCTCGCGTCGTTGATCTCCAGCGGCCTGCTGCACCGCGCGATGCTGCTTACGTTCCTGCTCGGCCTCGGATAAAGCCTGCGAGCGCCGAGCAAAGAAATGATCCTGTGCCGTTCGGAAGCGCTTCCACAATTGATCTTCAGTTTCTTTGGCAAGCCGAGAAAGGCTTTTCCATTCCGTCATGAGCTGCTTGAGTAGCGCCGCGGCTGGCCCCCAATCGGTGGAATCGGTCAACGCCTCAGTTCGGCTGATCAAGTCTTCTTTCTGCGCTGCGGTAACTTTTCGGGCGGCGTCGAGCGTGGAGAAGTGGCTGCCCCGTCGCTTGTTGAACTCATCGCGGGCGGCCGCATATCGCTTCCAAAGTGCTTTATCGGTTGTGCGGTCAGCGGTCGGCTCGGCCTTCCACTGCCGCGAAATTTCGGCGAGCTGCTCACCCGAGGCTTTCCATTGAGTGCTGTTGGCGAGCTGTTCGGCTTGGGCAACCAGTTCTTCTTTGTGTGCTGTGGTGCGCTCACGAGCGGCTTTCTTCTCCGCCGCGCCAGCTTCAGCCGCGGCACGAGCCTGCTCCATTGTCGTGTTGAGCTTGGACTCCAGTGCTGCCACGTCTCCGATAATTGCGGCGTCGAGCAGCGACTGTTGGATGCGAAGCGCCGATTCCACGGTTTGCTGAGGGCTGGCGGCCTTGCTGGCCAGCCGGGCGGCCAACAAGTTCACGTCGGTACTCATGTCTTCATAACGTCGGGTGAAATGCGCAAAGCCTTCACTAGGCGTTCCCGCCTGCCACGAGCCGATGGTTCGCTCACCCTGGGGGTTTATCAGATAGGCGGTGCCGTCTTCGTCGACACGACCGTACCTGTTACTCGTCTCGCCGGTTTGGCTCATCCCAAGTGTCCTTGTTAGGGGTAATTCGATGGCGGGGGAAGGTGGGGAGCTAACGAAAACGTTGGCCCTGTATCGCCCTTGCACAGTATTGTCGCAGCTGTTCACATGTGGTGATCACTGGCATAGCACACTGTGCCAGGAATAGAACTCGCGAGTGAAGCCTAGACCTGCAGCCCGGCGAAGCCGGCGATCAACCGCCAGGTCTCTTCGGGTGCTTCTTCCTGCGTGAAGTGTCCGGCATTAGGGATTACGCCGTGGTCAATGTGCGCTATACCAGCGCCCCGTAACCCCTGTACATAGGTGTGTATGTCACCGGTTTCGTGCTCCCCGCGCAGATAGAGCAAGGGCGTTTCCACCGGTGGTCCTTCGCTCGCTTGCCCGTTTTCGGTGACATCCTGCCCGAAGGTGCGGTACCAGTTGAATCCAGTGCTCAGAGCACTGTCGGTGAAATAGGCCTTGGCATAATCTGCACGCGCTTGCGGGGTGATCTTCGCCGGATCGTGCAAGAGCACGTGATAGAAGAAGTCGAAGTATTCTTTTTGCCGCCCCTGCACCAGCCGCTCGGGCAGAGCGGGAATCGAGTGAAGCGCGAAATGCCAGAGGTAAGGATTGCGGAGAACTTCCTCCCATGGATCCACACCGGGGATCGCCACACTCATAATCACTGCCCGCGCAATGTTTTGATAGGCACGTAAGTAGGCATAAGCGATCATCCCCCCGACGTCCTGACCAACGAGGGTGGCCTCCTCCAACTCCATGGCGGCGATCAGCTGGTGCACCACTCCAGCGAGCTGGCGCTTCGAACCGTCAGTGGCGGCCCCGGTAGATTCCCCCACACCAGGCAAGTCGATGGCGATAGCTCGGACCTGCCTGGCCGCGATGACCATGACCTGTTCCCAGGAACGCCACGATTCTGGCCAGCCGTGTAGGAAGAGGAACGGAACACCACGTGGGTCTCCCGCTTCCACTACATGCAGTTGGGAATCGTGCACGGCTATCTGATTGTGCCTGAATGCAACATCGGAAGGGGCCATGACCTCACCATGGCACTGACCTCTGACAAAATCGTTCTCGGCAGCCGTAGCGCGGCTGCCACCACCCCATAACTGCCACGGCCAGTTATCCACAAGGCTTGACTTTATGCCCACGGCCGCGCTGACTCCCGTACCCTTGCAGGTTATGAGATTTCGTAAACCTGCCTGGTGGGATCAGCCCAATCATCCGGTGTTCATTGTGACGCTGGTGGTGCTGTTGGTTTTTGCGGCCTGGTTCATTTGGTGGGGGTTCATCGACGACAGCGATGACAACTCGAGCGGAAAGCTGCCCAGTGCCACAGCCGATTCGTCGCAGCCGGCCACATCCGGGCCGACCCGACCCAGTGTGGCCCCGCCGCGGCTGCCCGAGGCGGTTTCCAAGCCGACGAAGGAGGGCTTGGAAGCCACGGTGCGGTTTGAGAACGACGCCATCAACTACGCCCAGAAAACCGGGGACGTAGCACCCCTAAAGCGGGTGTACGACCTGACGCGCTGCAAGGTCTGTAGTCGCTTGGTCGCCGTCGTGGAGAAACTCACCGAGAACGGCCGCTACGCGGTCGGCTCTTCCTACACCGTGGTTTCGGTGTCCCAAGCGACAGTCGCCCCCAGTGAGGACGGCAAATACAACGGCGTGGTTGAGCTCAGCCTCAAACGCGACGCGGGTAGACAAGTCGAATCAGACGGTCGTCTCGTGCAAGAACTCGCAGCCAGTCCAACAAGTAAATTCCAACAGACGCTGTCATACGAAAATGGTACGTGGCAAATTACTGGTGGAAGACTTAAGGAGCTCGGACGATGAAAAAAATGGTGGTCGTTGTTTCGATATTAGTTCTTGGTCTGGCGCCCGCCATGGTGGCTCATGCTGAATCGACGCCAGAAGTCTCCGTGCAGGGGAGTGATGACATAGCCCACACCTATCTCAAGCTCGACGGCCAGAGCGGACGCTCCACGCCGCCGCCTGTCCCCGCGGCACCCTCGGACATTGTGGTAAAAACTCGGCCTACCTGTGGCGATAAGGCAACTGCCGAAGGAGGTGATTGCCCGCCGCGCCCCTGTGGTCACGGCGATCGCGAATACCTCCAGATCACAGAAACCAGTGCGGGTGAGTTCCGAGACTACAACGTCACCTGCGGTCTGCCCGATAGCAGTCCACAATCCCTCGCCATCAAAGAGTTTTACTCCACCCAGGTGAAAATCTCCTCACCGACGATCGCACCGGAGACGACGACATTCGCGAACTTCCCGAACATTTACTGGAGTGACGTCAAAACCTATGAGCAAGCCACTGGCATCAAAACAGCGAACGTGCGGCTGAAATTCATCCCCGTGTCCTACCGCTGGAACTTCGGCGACGGCAAGTCAATGACCACCTCCGATCCGGGTAAGCTCTGGAATCCGGAGCTCACCACGATCATGTCTGACATTGAAAAGAACTACGCCCATACCCACCGTTACGCCAACACCGGAACCTTCGACACCACCCTCACGGTCATCTTCAACGGCCAGTACTCAGTGGCCGGCGGTCCCTGGGCCGATATCGCCGGATCGATCCAAGCCACCAGCCCGCCCCACCCGCTGCTCGTGAGAGAAGCCCGCGGCCAACTCATCAAGCCCAGCAACTAGATCGACCGCGTCACCACCGCAGTGACCAGTTGATTAGTGAGGGCGGCCAATTCCTACGGCCTCGTCGCTGAAGACAGTACGGCAGATCTGCCAGGCACCTCAGCGAGCTCGGAATCCTTTTCCGCTACGGCGCCAGCGTCGCGTGCGGCCTTGGCCACGGCGGCGGCTACCGCGGGCGCAACGCCTGGATCAAAGACGCTGGGCACTATCACGCTCGGATTAAGTTTTTCGGCACCCACGGCGTCGGCTATGGCATGCGCGGCTGCCAGGCCCATGGCATCTGTATAGCTGCGTGCCCCCGCATCTAGCATGCCTCGGAAAACGCCAGGAAAAGCCAGCACGTTATTGATCTGGTTTGGCTCGTCGGATCGCCCGGTAGCAACCACAGCGGCATGTTGGCGAGCCTCGCGCGGATCTACCTCGGGATCTGGATTGGCCATCGCGAACACTATCGAGTTTTGAGCCATGGTCGCAATGTCGGCTCCAGTGAGCAGATTAGGGGCACTCACCCCGATGAATACATCCGCGCCACGCAGCGCACCCGCGAGGTCGCCCCGGTAGCGCTGTCGATTCGTGATCTGCGCGAGCGCTTGCATTTCTGGGTTGAGACCGGGGAGCTCGGGATGCAGGGCTCCCATTCGGTCGCAGGCTATGACGTCTTTAACATGCTGCGCCAGCAGTAACTTGATGATCGCGGTGCCCGCAGCCCCAGCACCCGAAAGCACCACTCGTACGTCGGCAAGCTTTTTGTTCACTACTCGCAGCGCATTGGTCAAGGCGGCGAGTACCACGATCGCGGTCCCGTGCTGATCATCGTGGAACACCGGAATGTCGAGCGCGTCGCGGAGCCGACGTTCAATCTCGAAGCAGCGCGGCGCGGCGATATCCTCCAAATTGATACCGCCATAGGCCGGCGCTACCGCCCGCACAATGTCAACAATGGCGTCAACGTCTTGGGTGTCGAGCACTACCGGCCACGCGTCCACGCCGGCGAAGCGTTTGAACAGCGCTGCCTTGCCTTCCATAACCGGCAGCGCCGCAGCAGGGCCAATGTTACCTAACCCCAGCACCGCGGAGCCGTCGCTGACCACCGCGACTGTGTTGCGCTTGATGGTCAGCCGGCGTGCGTCGTCGGGATTTTCGGCAATGGCCAGGCACACCCGCGCGACTCCAGGGGTGTAGGCCCGAGAAAGCTCATCGCGAGTGTGTAATGACACCTTGGAAGTGACCTCAATTTTTCCGCCTAGGTGCAACAGGAACGTTCGGTCGCTGACCTTTCGGACCTGAACGCCGTCGAGTGAATCCAAGGCGGCGGTGACACGATCGGCGTGGCCGCCGTCGACGGTGTCGCAGGTTAGATCAACCACCATTCGGACGTGGTCGGAGTCGACGACGTCGAGCGCGGTCACAACTGCGCCAGCCGCCCCGACAGCAGTGGTGAGCCTGCCCATCGCTGATGCTTCGGCGGGGACTGATATCCGGATGGTGATCGAAAACCCGGCGCTGGGCATACGGCCTGGCACAGTTTGACTACTTTCGTTGCGGAATAATGTTATGCCGTGCTGCGTCCGAGGTGGGTCACACTATGACCACCTATTGCTACCGCGCCATGAGCTTAAGTGCCTGGAGATTGAGACGCCGGGAACTGTGGCACCATAGAAGCATATGACTCCAACACTGAGTGTCGACAGTACTCCTGAACCTGCCGGTCCTGGCTACAGCCCGCTGCCTGATGTCGAGCATGCCGACGTAGCTGATCGGCATGCGCTGCGGCGCGTCGTGGGCATCTCTACCGAGCTGGCTGACATCAGCGAGGTCGAGTACCGCAAGCTTCGACTGGAACACGTGGTGCTGGTAGGAGTGTGGACCACTGGCACCGCAGCGGATGCGCAGCGTTCTCTGGTGGAGCTGGCAGCGCTGTCAGAGACCGCTGGGGCGCAAGTCCTGGACGGGCTTGTGCAGCGCCGAGACAAGCCCGATCCGGCCACATACATTGGCTCAGGTAAGGCCGCTGAACTTAAAGAGGTGGTGTTGGCATGCGGCGCCGACACCGTTATCTGTGACGGTGAACTTTCCCCGGGCCAGCTCACCCAGCTAGAAGACGTAGTGAAAGTTAAAGTTGTCGACCGGGTTGCGCTGATTCTCGATATTTTTGCCCAGCATGCTCGCAGTCGCGCGGGCAAAGCCCAAGTGGAGCTTGCTCAGCTGCGGTACCTACTACCTCGGCTGCGCGGGTGGGGTGCGGCGTTGTCGCGTACTGGCGGCGGCATCGGTACTCGCCAAGGTTCGGGTGAAACGAAGCTGGAGACGGATCGGCGGCGGATTCGGGCCAGAATGTCCGCGCTGCGTAAAGATATTGCGGCCATGGCGGCAGTCCGCACCACCCAGCGGCAGTCGCGACGCCGCTCCCAGACGCCTTCGGTAGCGATTGCCGGGTACACCAATGCTGGAAAATCTAGCTTGCTCAACCGGCTTACCGACGCTGATGTGCTCGTGCAAGACGCACTTTTTGCCACTTTGGACCCCATCGTGCGGCGCACCCAAACTCCCGATGGTCGTAGCTACACACTCACGGACACTGTAGGTTTCGTTCGTCATTTGCCCCATCAACTCGTCGATGCCTTCGCCTCCACGCTAGAGGAAGTAGCCGCCGCCGATGTAATCATGCACGTGGTGGACGCCCACGACCCCGATCCACTCGGACAGCTGCGCACCGTGCGCGCGGTGCTGGCGGATGTAGGAGCTGGCGACATTCCTGAGCTGGTGGTGGTGAACAAGGTAGACGCAGCTGATGCGCCATTTCTCGCACAGCTACGGGGCGCGCTGCCAGACGCGATGTACGTCTCCGCGGTTAGCGGAGAGGGAGTCGATCAGCTGCGCGAAGCGGTGGCGATCGCGCTGCCTCGACCGCAGACTGAAGTAGACGTGTGTGTGCCATTTGAACGGGGAGATGTCATGGCCCGGGTATATCGCGATGGCGAAGTTCTTGCTGTACGGCATGAACCAGATGGCACCAAATTGCGGGCACTGGTCTCCCCGGAGTTAGCCGCTGCGCTGCACGAACTTTAGCGCAGCAGTATTTATTGAGCTACCCATCGAACTGTCTGTCAAACTCTGTCACACTAGAGCGCGTGTCAGTACGTTCGGTGATACTGAGAGCTCTGTATAGCCGTGTTTTGGCAGGTGCTCTTAGGGTGCCCCTGAGCGCCGCGTTGCTACTGGGATTGCTCGCCGCTCCGGCCTTCGCTGAATCGGCGGGTGCTGCGCCGCTGTGCCGCATCGCTGATCCGCGCCTGGCTGAGCTGAGCGGGCTGGTCGCCACCGCCTCCGGATACGCCGCCGTCAGCACCGGAGGAACCGAGGTTAAGGTCTACCTCCTGGACCGTGAATGTGCGATCTCGAAAACTTTGATTTCCCCCCAGGACCCGTTTGATCCCGAAGACCTTGCCCGTACCTCCGATGGGACGCTATGGGTTGCCGACATTGGTGACAATAATCGTGAACGCCAGTCTCTGGTGATCTGGCAGGTCAACCCCGTGAGTGGTGTCGCAACCCGCCATCGGCTCGCTTATCCCGACGGTCCGCATGATGCGGAAGCTCTACTAATGCCAGAAAATAAAGTCCCGCTCATCGTGACTAAAGAGCGGTCTGGAGCCGCAAAAATATATACCGCTGTCCAGTCGCTGGGCTCGCCTAGCGCGGCCATTGGCACGCTACGCGCGGCAGGAACGCTCACCATTTCCGCGTCTGGAACGGCGGGGGGTCCCAGCAATCTAGGGACGGCAGCACAGCTACTGATCACCGGAGGCGCGGTATCTCCTGACGGGAAACGAGTTGCGCTGCGCACCTATACCGATGCTTATGAGTGGGATATCGCCGATGGCGGTATCTCCGCCGCGTTGGCATCAGGTAAGAGTCGCCGCACACCGTTGGCGGGTGAGCCGCATGGTGCGGCGATCAGCTACACCACCGACGGCGGTGGGTTCCTCACTGTCTCTGGTGGGGAAGGTCAGTCGTTGCAACAGTGGACGCCCGCGGGTGCAGCTAAGGGCCATGAGCCCCACAAGAGCGACACCGGTGGGGGCGGATTCAGCCTACCTGAGCTTAATCGCAGCAACCTGTTGAACGGTATTTATGCAGTGGCGGCGCTAGGTATGCTCCTCCTGGTAAGCGGTGTAGTCGGTATTGTGCGGTTTAGGCGCGGCGGAGGGAGTTTAGTCGACGATTCCGACGCTGACGCCGAGCACGAGAGGGGCCACGTTAGTCCCGCGGAGCTTTCACGCCCAACGCCCGCCGCCGCGGGCCAAACGCGGTATTCTTCTTCTCCTCGACGGCCATTTCCGGAGCCACCGCCGCCCCCTGGCGGTGCGGTCTCCACACGAGGCACGGTATACGGCTCGAACTCGATCGTTGATCAGCCCACTAATTCCAAACGCGGAACGTAGCAAAAGCTAGCAGTGGTAAGAGGTCGCGGGCTATAACCGCCGGAGCACGCTGACTACTTTTCCCAGCACTGTAGCTTCGTCACCGAGGATCGGCTCATAGGAAGCGTTATGTGGAAGCAGCCAAACATGCCCGTCTTTGCGTTGAAACGTTTTGACAGTGGCCTCGCCATCGATCATGGCGGCTGTTATTTCTCCGTTGTTCACTTCCGGCTGTTGTCGTACAACTACCCAGTCACCGTCGCAGATAGCTGCGTCAACCATGGAGTCCCCAACTACCTTGAGCGAGAATAGTTCGCCTTCGCCCACCAGCTCTTTCGGCAACGGAAAGACGTCTTCGGTGCTTTGTTCGGCCAGGATTGGGCCACCGGCGGCGATCCGCCCCACCACAGGAACGTAGCGGGGGCGTGGGGTGAACTCGATTACATTGGAGTCGCCGCTTAGAGCTAGGCCCGTGTCCGTGTCAGGTCGAACATCAACGGCTCGGGGTCGATTCGGGTCACGGCGCAAAACACCCTTTTTATGCAGCACGGTGAGCTGATAGGCGACGCTGGACGGCGAGGTGAGCCCGACGGCTTCTCCGATTTCCCGCACACTCGGCGGATAACCGCGGCTACGCACGGATTCTCGAATCATGTCGACAATACGCTGCTGACGGTTGCTCAGCGTGGCTCTGGCAGCAGATGGCTCCGCCGTCGTGAGCGCGGCCACTTCGCGCAGTGCTGGGTTAAGTGATGCGCTAGCCACACCAATGCTCCTCTCTTTGCGGCGCTCGGCGGTTAACGTACCGAGCTGCCGTATTAGGCGACTGCTGTGTTGCTCTTAACGCTGAAATATCGCGGAAACACCGAAACACCGCGGAAGTCTAAGTCCAGACTACGCACAGTAACCGCAGTAAACCAAACATGTGTACGAAAAATCTGATGCCACGCCGGTTTACGGCTGGATTTTGTCACACCTTAGGTGTCTAATCCTCGTACGGATGTTCTATCGAACACACGTGCTAGACCCTCGGGAGTTTACATGACTATTGCCCACGTAGTTGATCGTCGGCCGCGACTATACCTTGTCCCCCCGCTTAATCAGGCGGTTCCTGTTGCAGCCTCACGGTTGCGGCGTTCGCATGCGTTGGAGTCGCGAGGGCCGGGCTCGCTTACCTCTATGCATCCGGCCGGCCGGATGCGCGGAGTTATTGCCAGAGGCGCTGCTACTGCGAAAGGCGGTGCTACTGCGAGACGGCGCATACTCCCGCACCAACGGTCATCAGTGCGGCTCACTCGGCGGGGGCGAATCCTGGTTCGGGTATTTCTTGTGATCGTGGCCGCGGTAGTTGCACTCGCCGTGTCTGTGCAAACTCAGGCCGCAACTACACCTCAGGAATCTTCGCCACACAGCATGCTGGTCACACCAGGCGATACAATGTGGAGCATCGCCGCCGAGCATGCTGGTTCGGTTAGCGTGCGAGACACAATCCGCGCAATCCTCGAACTAAACAATTTAGACGATGTACGCATAGAACCCGGTCAGCGCTTGCTTCTACCCTAGATCCAATTGGTTCCTGCCGTCGTTTTTGAGCCGCCTTACGATGCCCTATTGGCGGCCAGGTAATAGTGTGCTGCACACTATTACCTGTGAAATGCCCTTACTGTAAATGTTCCGACTCCCGGGTGGTCGATTCGCGGGAGGCCGAAGAAGGACAAGTAATCCGTCGGCGTAGGTCTTGCCTGGTGTGTGGTCGTCGGTTCACCACGGTCGAAGAGGCGATGCTCACGGTCGTCAAGCGCAGCGGTGTTAGTGAGCCGTTCAGCCGGAGTAAAGTCGTGTCTGGGGTCCGTAAGGCATGCCAGGGCCGACCGGTGGACGATGACGCGTTGGCGTTGCTGGCGCAGCAGGTAGAGGAGAACATTCGGGCGACTGGCGTCGCGGAGGTTGGCTCACATGAAGTGGGTCTTGCCATTCTGGTTCCGCTGCGAGAGCTCGATGAAGTGGCCTACCTGCGGTTCGCCAGTGTTTACCGCTCGTTTAGCTCGCTCACCGACTTTGAAGCCGAAATCGTTTCGCTACGTCAATCCCGAGCCACAGCAGGAGGCACTCGCTAGTGTTGTTAGCGAGTCATAATGGTCACTGACCTGAAGTTGCAGTGGTGCGCGTCGTATAGGAGTACACATGGCGGTCTCGCCGCAATGTAGCCATGGTCAACTGGCTCGTTGGGTAGGCGTTGCGTTGCTCTGTCTCATTGGCTTACTTGTCGCCGGCTGCGGCCCTGATCCGGCCAAGAGTTCCTCCAGTCGTGACCAATCATCGGCTTCTAGCGCGCAACATTCCGCTTCGCCCTCCGCGCCGGTGTTGCCACGCGCGGTTCCTCCCGCGGCCGACGCTGGAGGAATCTGCCGCAAGATCAGCTATGAACTGATCAAGCGTGAGACCGGACTGTCTTTCGACATAGCGGCCTTCCACCGCTCGAAACAGCCTGGGGGAGATGCTGGCAGCAGCGTCGAATCATGCACACTGCGAAGTGCGCAGCACCAGCTGCCAGATCTCACGCTCACATTCGCCGCTGGAAAGCTAGATGCCAAAGCATTCAAGGAGCGATTCACTCCACAAGGGGCGCAAGACGCCAGCGGCCTTGGCAAGGGTGCTTACACCATTGTTCACTTGGCCGAACCAGCCCAAGGCGTTGCCGCCGGCCCCAGTTACGAGGTGGGTTGGTTCACCGATGCGGGCAGCTTCACACTAGTAGTCACCACTGAGCCCAGAAGTGACCCTAAACGCTCCGCGGCGCTTCCTGGCAAGCTCCTAGCATTAGGCAAAAAGCTCCAGACGCCCTCTTAGGTCAGATCGGCGGCTTGGCCTTCTCGGCTTACAAACACTAAACTGGTCATAGCGTGCGGTATACGCACCGTGCCGGTCAGTCCAGCAACGGTGATTTCGCCGTCATCGCGAGTCAACGTGATCGGGCGTCCTGGAGCGACTCCGGCGTCGTAGAGCCGGCGCAGTAAATCAGGATGCTTCTGGAGCTCCTCTGAAATGCGACGAACGGATAACGGTAAGTCCGCCGGTGCTGAGATAAGAGGGGTGGCCGTTTCGGGCGCGCTCATCGACACCGTCGAATCGAGCTCATCCAGCCCTGGAATGAGGTTTCCGTACGGGGAGACCGAAGGCCGGCCCAACAGTTGATAGACCTTACGCTCCACCTCGTCGCTCATCACATGCTCCCAGCGACACGCTTCAATGTGGGCGATCTCGTATTCTAACCCGATCACATTTACCAGCAACAACTCGGCGAGCCGATGTTTGCGCATAACAGCGATGGCTCGGTGCCTACCTGCCTCAGTAAGTTCAAGGTGGCGGTCGCCTTCCACGCGGACCAGGACGTCTCGCTCCATACGGGCGACGGTTTGGCTCACAGTCGGCCCACTTTGCTGTAGCCGCTCAGCGATGCGGGCACGAAGCGGTACGACGCCCTCTTCTTCCAGCTCGAGAATTGTCCGCAAGTACATCTCGGTGGTGTCAATCAGGTCGCTCACGCTGCGCTCCTTTCATTACGTGATGCTACCCGGCAGCTCTATCGGCGTAGCGCAGCGTGGCAGAGTCGGGAAGTCGTGTCCGGTTGCCCGGTACGTTGTCTGCCCCGCAGTCCGTGTCGGCGCAAGAGCTGGTGCGGAAGGTGCGGCGGTAGGTGTCGGGCGGGATTCCAACAGCGCGGTTGAAGTGGCGGCGCAGTGTGGCGGCGCTTCCCATGCCGACGCTTTCGGCGATGTGATCGATGCTGTCGCTACTGTTTTCGAGCAGCTCACGGGCTCGGTGTATCCGTTGGGTGAGAAGCCACTGCAGCGGGGTGGCTCCCGTAATGGAGGTGAAGTGGCGGTTGAGGTTCCGCGAGCTCATACATGCTCGTCGGGCGAGGTCGTGAACGGTTAACGGCTGGTCGAGATGGGTGATCGCCCAGCTCAGGACGTCGACCAGTCCCGTGTTTTCACTAGGTGGGACCGGGTTGGTGATGAACTGCGCTTGCCCTCCAGGGCGGTGCGGTGCCACGACCAGTCGGCGAGCGATAGCGTTAGCGACTGAGGTGCCGTGATCGGTGCGGACGATGTGCAGGCACAGGTCGATGCCGGCGGCCTTACCTGCGGAGGTCAGAATCTGACCCTCGTCGACGTAGAGCACGTTCGGGTCGACATCGATGGCAGGGTAGCGCTCGGCGAGCAGGGCAGCATGCATCCAATGGGTGGTAGCGCGCCGGCCGTCAAGGAGCCCGGCGGCGGCGAGCACAAAAGCGCCGGTGCAGATCGATGCCACGCGGGCGCCGCGATCGTAGGCGGCGCGCACGGCATCGACGAGGTCGCCGGGTGGATTATGGGCATTGTCGTGGCAGGCCGGCACAATGACGGTGTCCGCGGCGGCGAGTTGGTCGAATCCGTGCGGGGTGTCTGCGCGGAACCAACCCCCGACCCGGGCCCTTGGCGGTGCGCAGACAGTGAAGTCATACCAGGGGCCGAAGTGACCGCTCGGGAGTGGGCCGAAGATAGCGCAGGGGCCGGCGAGCTCAAACAGCGGAACTCCATCGGTAATCGCTAAGGCAACAGACGTCATGTCCGTAACTGTACGCATAATGTCATTTCGGCCACTCGTGGTGGATCTGTTCGACCACGAGGATGGGCGGCATGGCACAAAATGTGATCGCAGACGACCACCGCGTTGCGCGGCATCCCATGCCTCCTGCGCGCGGTGATCGTTCCTGGCTGCGGGTCGGGATCGCGGTGGCAGCGGTGGGATGGGGTGCCAATCAGTTTGTTCCGTTGCTGCTGATGTACCAAGCCAAGCTGGGATTATCGGCGGCGACGGTCCAGGCAACGTTCGGGCTCTACGCGCTCGGGCTAATGCCGGGACTGTTGCTTGGAGGTCCGATCTCGGACCGGGTCGGGCGTCGCCGCGTGATGTTGGTGGCGCTCGGCACGTCGATTCTGGCAAGCGTCTTCCTGGTCGCGGGAGGCTCTGGACTGACATGGCTGTTTGTTGGGCGACTGATCGCGGGTATTGCCAGCGGCGCGGCGTTCAGCTCCGGCGCCGCGTGGATCAAGGAGCTGTCGCCGGTAGGCCGCTCGGGCGAAGCCAATTCGGGCCCTCGACGGGTGACGGTGACGGTGACGGCGGGTTTCGCCGGAGGGCCCCTGACCGCTGGGCTGCTCGCCCAGTGGGCGCCGGTGCCGACGATGGTGCCGTACCTTCCGCACCTGGCGCTGGCCGTCCTCGCCGTTCCACTTATAGCTGGGACCCGCGAAACTCGACCCGCACACCGACGGGGCACTCTGCTTCGACAACTGCGGATTCCTGGAGTAGGAGGGCGCCGGTTCCGCACCGTTGTGGTTCCCCTAGCGCCATGGGTGTTTGGGTCTGCATCGGTGGCGCTGGCCTACCTACCCGGGCTGGTAAGGGATCGACTGGGCGGCGGCGTGCTAGTGTTCGCCGCCGTCATCGGGGCCCTCACCGCCCTAGCCGGCATTCTCGTTCAACCCCTGGCCCGCAAGGTCGACCACCCGAGTCGGCCACGCCTCATCTGGGCGTCCCTGGCGATCGTCGTTGCCGGCTTGCTTGTTGCCGCCGCCGCGGCGAAGGAATCGCAGCCGGCGTTGATCGTGGTAGCGGCCGTGGTGCTCGGTGCGGGCTACGGATGCTGTCAGGTATGTGGCCTTCTCGAGGTGCAGCGTCTGGCTGGACCGGACAACCTAGCCGGGCTGACTGCCGCCTATCAAGCGGTCACCTATCTCGGTTTCGCCGTGCCGTTCCTTCTGGCCGCGGCCGCGCAGATTGCGGACGCCGTCGTGCTGTTGGTCGTATTGGCGGCACTCGCCTGCCTCACGCTGGTCTGGACGACCCGCGCCGCCATGTTCAAGTCCGCCTTGGCCGGGCTGACAAGCAACGACGAACTCCGAGGAGATCAAGCATGAACGACGCCACCGTGACACCCGTTCCCGAAATCCTCGCGCTTGGCGCGGCCGAGGTTGGCCGCCGCCTGTTAGCAGGGGAGTTCTCCAGCACTGAGCTCATCACCGCACTCCTGGAACGCATCGACAGGATCAACCCCACCGTGAACGCCGTCCGCGAAACCCTTTACGACCAGGCGCTGAGCAGCGCCCACGCCGCCGACTATCGTCTGAAATCGGGGAGTCCTTGCGGCCCCTTCGAGGGGGTACCCATCACTGTCAAAGACAACATCGACGTTGCCGGAACGGCCACGACTCAAGGGGTCGCTGCTTTCGCCGGCCGCATCGCCGACACCGACGCGCCGTCGGTCGCTAACCTTCGCCAAGCCGGCGCAATCCCGATCGGTCGCACCAACATGCCGGACTTCGCGTTACGCTGGCACACCGATAGTGGACTGTGTGGGCCGACGCTGAACCCGTGGGACGCCGACCTGACACCCGGCGGATCCAGCGGCGGCGAAGCAGTGAGTCTGGCGACCGGTATGAGCTTGCTTGGCCTAGGTACCGACTTGGGCGGCTCGCTGCGGTGGCCGTCGCAGTGCGCCGGAACCTCGGCGCTGCGCCCTACGCTCGGCCGGATACCCCAAGCGTCGTCGATCGAGCCGACCGCAAGCTCGATGAGCCTTCAGCTGCTCGACGTCCATGGCCCCATGGCCAGACGGATCGAAGACCTCCGCCTCGCCTTGAGGATCATGAGTGCCCCGGATCCCGGGGATCCCTGGCACTGTCCCGTGCCGCCTTCCTACGTGCCAGCCACGCTCCGGCGAGTGCACGTCTTGCACGAGCTCGCCGGGGTCGATATCGATCCGAGCGTTCAGAAAGCCATGCAACGCGCCGCCGCCGCGCTGCAGACCCACGGGTATGAGCTGGTCGATGACACCCCGCCGGGTATCAATGACGCCGCCGCGGCCTGGGCGCAGCTCATGACCAGCGACGCCCGCCGAATATGGCCTGCGCTGGAACAGGTTGCGTCTGCGGGTGGCAAGCAGTTCATGGAAACTATGTTCGACCTCATACCAGCCATTGGGCACGATGACTACGCCCAGCTGTTCGTGACCCGTCACAAACTCGCTCGAGCTTGGGGCGAGCATCAAAACCGGGTCCCGCTCGTGCTTGCGCCCATCTTTGCCGGGCCGGCATTCCTCGCGGGTAGCGACCTCGCCGGTCCTTGCGCGGCGGCTCGCATTGTCGAAGGGCTGAGAGCGACACTCGTCGTCAACTTACTTGGACTGCCCTCGGTTGCCGTCCCTGTCGGTCTGGTCAACCACTTGCCTCAAGCCGTGCAGCTCATCGGTCCGCGCTTCGGTGAGGAAATCTGTTTGCAGGCAGCGGAAGTAATCGAGGCAGCGGTGGAACGGATTACGCCTATCAACCCTCGAGTGCGTCGGAATCCGTAGCCGTCTGGCACAGATGCTAGTTGACCACCTACCGGGACCCTCTCTCAGCTGGACAGGTACAAAAATCGCGGTTGTGTCGAGTTCGTCGATAAAGGCTGGGACTCCTACACGTCGTCCCACCCTGAAGAGCCTCCTCGGCAATGACTGTTGTTTGGGGTCCTATTCGCGCCCTCAACTTTGGACAGCTTCAATATACTCAGCGATTGCACGGGCGAAGCGATCGAAATCATCGAGATGGGTTCGAAGGACCTCGTAGACGCGGGCGGGCTCGATATCTTCGTAATGGTGTACGAGGCGATTGCGCATTCTGGCCATCGGTTCGAGCGTGGCAGCAAAGTCCATCTTGAGGACGCGTTCCTTGCCCATTACCCGAAAGACGTCCGCATAGCTTGTCGGCTGATCAAATCCAGATGTCGCAATGATGTGGTGACCAATGCTCAGAGTGGTTTCTATAGCAAGCTGGAGGAACCGTTCAGCGCTGCCAAAGTTACGCGGGTCTTTTTGGTACTCGTCGAGTGGTAGCTCGGCGAGCTTGCGCAGAATCCGAACATAGCGGGCCAGCATTGTCAACAGTTCATCGATCCGCGAAACGTCAACCATGACTTAGCACTCCTTGGCGCGCCCGTTCACGCACCGCTTTGAGGTAGTTATCGTGGTAGGGCCGGAAGTCTAGAAATTCCTGCTCGACCCGCTGCCGAAAGGCGATACGTGCGTGTTCATCCCTGCTGAACACAACTCTGCCCGCCACCACCCGATACTGCAACCACAGTGGCGCGCTATCGAGCATTAGCAGATCGACATCCTCGCGATTTAGCGCGCTGACCAACTCATTGTGTAGCCGAGCGTCATCAAGTAAGGTGCCGCGAGGCTTAGTGAATACCGCTAGATCGACATCGCTTCCCACTCGTTCCTCACCTCTGGATATCGATCCGAAAAGGTAGGCGAAACGTATCTGAAGCTCGCTCTCCATAACATTACGGATTTGATCGGAGATCTTGGCGACAACTTGATCCGGACTGCGTAGCATGTTTCCATTCTGCCGCACTTACGACGAGTTAGTCGATAGCTGTGGAGACTCCTACACGCCGTCCCACCTGTGTTTATGCTTCATCTGGAGCTCCTAGACGTCATCCCAGCGAAATAACTTCACCGCGATGGCTCCGGCGACGGCAGCGAAAGCGAGTAGTAACGCCGCATCGGGCAGGATAGTGGCGAGGTCGGCGCTGCGGACGAAAACGTTGCGCATGCTATCTACCAGGTGCTTGAGCGGGAAAACCTCCGACAGGCTCCGCAGCCATGCTGGTGCGCTGTCCAGTGGGAAGAACGCTCCGGACAGGAATGCCATCGGCAGCACGATGAGGTTGGAGATTCCGCTCGCGCCCTCGGCGCTCTTTGCGAAGGAGCCGGCAAGTAACCCGATAGCGAAAAATGCCAGCGTGGCACAGATGATCAGAGGGATCGCAAGCCACCAGTCTCCGGTGAGTTGCAGTCCGAACGCTGGCAGCAGCGCAATGCCGACGAAGATGACGCCCTGTACGAGAGCGATCGCGATGCTCACACCCACACGTGCGGTAATAACCGCCGCCAGCGACACCGGGGCCAACTGCAGCCGCCGCAGGACTTTACGTCGCCGCCATTCCACCAGCGTTAGTGACGCCCCAAATACCGCACTCATCGATATCGCCCAGCCCAACAGCCCAGGGGTCTGGTACTGGATGGGCTGAATAGATTTGTCTTCTACGCGGTGTGTGTTCAACCCGTATCGGGGGACGTTGCCGCTGGCGGCAATATTGGCGCTCTGTACTACCGATTCCAGTACGCCCCGTACTGTGGCCGAGCGAACCTGGTCTGCCTCGGAGTAATACACCGCCAGCTGGTTGTCTTTCTCGCTGACTACGGCGTCGTAATCCCCGTCACGTACTTTACGTAGCTGTGGTTGCAATGGTCCAGATTCTTTAGTGACGCTCAGTGAGCCCTTCAGGTCGGTTTTTGCTGTTTGCGGCAATTGGTCGAGTACCGTCACCTCACCGACTTGCACCACATGCGCCTTGGAGGTGCCGTGGTCAGTGAATAGCACCCCAAAGAGCACCAGGAACATCAACGGAAAGAGGATCGTGAAGAACACCGCGGTTTTGTCGCGAATGAAACTCAGGGCCAATACTTTGGCCAAGGTGCCAAAACCGCTCATGCCCGGTACTCCCGTCCAGTTAGCTCTAAGAAGACGTCTTCGAGGGTGGGCCCTTTGACCTGTAGGTCGGTGAGCGATTGTCGTTGCACTAACTCGGTGAGCAGCACCGCTGGCTGCGTGGTACTGATGGTTAAGGAAACACCGTCGTCGCTTACCTGCGCTGCGCCTGGCAGCTCGGCGGCCGCTTCAAGGCTGATCGTGCCGTGCGCCACACTGACGTGGACCGCGCGGTGCAGGTCGCGCATCAAGACGGCGGGGGCATCGACGCGCAGAATCTTTCCGGCGTCCATGATCGCTACCCGATCGCATAGCGTTTCCGCCTCATCCATGTAGTGCGTAGTGAGGACGACCGTGCGGCCGCTGGAGTTGATCCCGCGCAGCAGGTCCCACAGGTTTCGCCGCGCCTGGGGGTCCAGGGCTGCGGTCGGCTCATCCAGAAAGACCAGCTCCGGGTCGTGTACTAGCGTGCAGGCCAGCGAGAGGCGTTGAGTTTGCCCGCCGGAGAGCCGCTCGGTTCGAGTATCAGCCTGATCCGCCAACCCGACTGTTTCTAGCATCGCGTCGGCCTTGGCCGTCTTTACCCCGTACAGCGAGGCAAACGTGCGGATCTGCTCCCGGGCGGTGAGCCGTTCAAAGAACGCCGACGCCTGTAGTTGCACTCCAATGCGAGGCAACAACTTCAGATTGCGCGGCCACACTGGTAGGCCAAATAGCGTGGCTCTACCTCGGTCGGGCTGCCGGAGGCCCTCAAGAATCTCTAGCGTGGTGGTCTTTCCGGCGCCGTTGGGCCCCAGGATCCCGAAGAACTCGCCTTCGGACACTGACAGTGATACGCCATCCACGGCTTTGACGCTGCCGTAGCTCTTGGCGATGTCGTTGGCTTCAATCGTCTGCGTTGAACCGTTAACTGGCACACGCATACGCTAGCGCGGGTGAGGTGTCTCGACGTGTCTGAGGTGCCTCAGGGCCTCACGTGCCACTAGATTGTTGCCATGGCCTCAGCTTTCTCTCGAGCGTGGAGCAGACTCGTAATCTATTGCATTGCTCTGTGTGAAGTGCTCTGGTGTTGGGGTTCTTCAGCGACAACTAGGCACTAGTTGTCGCTGAAGGCGTACGGCGATATCGATTAAAAAACTCTAGCTCGAAGGAAGAAGCGTAAAGTGATCTCCAGAAGCTAGTGGCATGATCGCCTGAAAATGTTTGTGATCCAAGGTAAGTATGCGTGTGGTGTGGTATCTCGCCGCTAACACCACAATCGAGGCGTCGGTAATTCCGATGTTCAGGTCCGTATACTGCTCAACTACCGTAATCGCTTGGTCAAGGTCGTCATTGCTGAACTGCGCAACTGTCATGTTGTCGCGAATATCCTGGAGCATTGCCACTTCAGCCGGCACCTGGCCAAGCCGCGCGATCATGTAGTCGGCCTCTGCCAACACTAACGGTGAAATCACCAGACGACCTAGCGTCGCCGTAAGCGCTGCGAGGCAGCGCCGGTGTGCGGCTTCACGTGCGTTAGTAGCTGACACAAGGACACTGGTGTCTACCAGTGTGTCTACCACTGACCGAACCCTTCCAGCCGCGAGTCCCAACCTTCGGATATAGCCGTCGTGGGTGTGATATCCACAACCGGTATTCGCCATTGCCGCCGCGCAGGAGCGGACGAATCCAAATCAGCCAATATAGCCTCCAGCACTACCCTGTTCAGGCTCTTGTCGCGATCCTTCGCAACCACTTTGAGCCGCATGTACTCCTCGCGCGGCAACCGCACCGTCAGTGTGCATGTATTCATGAACACATACTACTACTTTGACTACAGCCTCGCTGGACAGACAGCACCTGTCGCCATGGGTTGTCGAGGGTCGCGACGAGTCCTTGAGCCACGTATCCCGGCCATAACCTATTCTGGCTGCCCAATGCCCCTCGTGGTGGGCGCCAGACAGCGGAGGTGTCGGCGAGATAAGTCACCGCCCGGACTGCTCCTTTTGGGTGAGGATGTCGAAGTCCAGGATGTGGTCGGCGTTCTCCTGTAGCCAAGCCAAACCTCGGGCGTGATCATCGGCGCTGATGCTCGCAGCAACAGTGAGCGCCTGGTTATCGTGTCACGCTTAGTCCCCGTGCCAAGTTGCCGTGCTGCGAAAGCCAGCACTGCGTCATCAAGGTCGATCACAGTTCGAGCCATATCCACCTACCTGTTTGATACATGCAAGTATGACTGCGTATCACATTCGACACATCAAGCAAGGAGTAGGGATTTTCGGCGACTGTAGGAGCACTCCTACAGCGCTGAGAAGTCCAATACCCGATCGGCTAGCTCGCCGATGCCAGCCAGTAGTCCCATGCGCGCGGCTCGCAGCTCACGGTCGTCGGCCATTACCAATACTTCAGCGAAGAACGTGCCAATTGGCGCGATTAACGTGCCAGCCACTGGAACGAATGCATCCAGCTCGGTGCCCGATGCGCCCTGCAGCGCGGCGCTGGCTTTCATCACAGCTTCGTGCAACGCCAGCTCAGCTGGGTCGTGCAGAGCGGTCACGTCATAACCGGCCGGCGTCCCTGCCGGCACGATGCGGCGGACCCGCTGCATTGCCGCGACGACGCCGGTGAATTCCGCCGACCCTTCATGCTTGGCGAGCTGATCCAGGGTTGCCATGGCGCTGGCTGGGGTGTCGAATCTCGGCCTCACCGCCGCGACCGCCCGATGGTCATGTCCGGCATCGAGCAGTTGCTGTGCGAAGCGTCGGTGCGCGAACTCCACCGCCTCAGCTAACGCGGCACCGCTCACCGCAACGGGTTGACCCGCGGCTGCCGACCGCAAGCCGGCGGTAACCGTGATGCGCCGCACCGCCGGGTGAGCGGTCAGTATGCTCACCACGCCTAGGGCGGCGCGGCGCATGCCAAATGGATCCGAGCTGCCGGTGGGCGCGGCGCCCACGGCGAATAGTCCGGCCAGCAGGTCTAGGCGATCCGCCAGGGCCAGGAGCGCGCCGGCTGGGGTAACCGGCAGTGCCCTCCCCGCTGCGCGCGGTAACTCCATCTCGGCCAGCGCGGTCGCGACAGCTTCGGTCTCCCCAGCTCGCAGCGCGTACTCGCTCGCCATAATGCCAGCCAAACTGGGCAACTCGGTAACCATCTGCGAGCCTAGATCGAACTTGGCCAGCTCTCCGGCGCGCCGGAGCGTGTCGCTGTCGGCGGGACTCAAAGTGTCGCCAACGGTGTTCGCCAGCTCTTGTGCGAGGCGTTGGATTCGAGCCGCCCGATCGGCGACCGAACCCAGATGCTCGGCGAACGTCAGCTTCGCTAAACCGGCTGCCATCTGCTCCAGCGGTCGGTGGAGATCGGCGTTCCAGAAGAACGTGGCATCTTCGTAGCGGGCGCGAAGCACCGCCTCATTACCCGCTCGTACCACATCATCGTCGTGCCGCCCGTTGGCAACCGCGACGAAATAGGGCAACAGTGCGCCGCTGGCCCCTCGTACCGGAAGGTAGCGCTGGTGCTTGCGCATCACGGTCGTGAGTACGTCGGAAGGAAGCTGAAGATATTTTTCGCTGAACGAGCCCAGGAGCGGCCGTGGTTGCTCAACAAGCTGAGTTATTTCGTCGATGAGTGCACCATCACCCGCAACGTCGATCTGGCCGTCTACGCTGTTGGAAAGGGCCTGTGCCTGCCGCACAATATGCTTGCGCCGGGCCGCGGCATCAGCCACGATGTCATGCTCGGCGAGGAGCTCCAGATAGCCGTCAGCGTGCCCGATAACCAGCTGTGAACTGATCTGGTTGCGGTGCAGCTGGGTGGTTCGTCCTGCGGTGAGCGACGAGACTTGACACGGGACTACGACATCGTCGAGCAGCGCTACAAGCCAGCGGATCGGCCGGCTGAAGGATAGCCCCGGCGCGTTCCAGCGCATGTTTTTCTCCGCACGTAGCCCCGTGACTGCTGCGCTAAGTACGGCGCCCAATACATCCAGCGCGGCTCGTCCAGTAATGCGCTGGTATACCCCGACGTACACCGCCTCGGCGGCGCCCTCCGCGACAAGTTCGCCGTGGGCGTCCAGCCGAATTAGCTCGGCCAACTCCACACCTTGGCTGCGCGCAAAACCTTGCACTGCTTTGGTCGGCTCGCCGTCAGCATCGTATGCGGCGCTGAGCCGGGGGCCGCGCACGATTCGGTCGGAGTCTGCTTCACGGGGAGCAACTTCATGAACAAGTGCGACAATTCGTCGAGGTGTCCCGTATGTGGTGATGTCGCCATAGGCGAGTCGGGTCTCAGCCAGCGATGCTCGAAGCGTCTCGGCGACACTGCCGCACGCCCGCTGCACTTCCGTGGGGGGCAGCTCTTCGGTACCAACCTCCAAGAGCAGCGTCGCCGGCTGCGTGGGTGGGGCTGCCACATCCACCAGCGGCGGTGCCGATGGGCTGCTCACGATTCCGAGCGGATGACCCTGCTCTTTCCGACGGGCGATCCACAACTTGGCAACCTCATGCGCCAACGTGCGTATTCGACTAAACGTCCGCGCCCGCTCAGTGGGACTGACAGCGCCCCGGGAATCCAGCACGTTAAAGGTATGTGAGCACTTGAGCACGAACGAATGAGCTGGAATGGGCAGGCCGGCTGCGATCATGCGCCGTGCTTCGGCTTCATAACTGTCAAACAGTGCGGAGTTCGTGGGCAGATCGGCGTCGTCGAGGTAGTAGCGGCTCCACTCGTACTCAGATTGTCCTAATACTTCGCCGTAGGTCAACTTCTCGGTGTAGGCGATCTTACTGAAGTGGTCCACGCCTTGCAGCGCCATGAGGATGCGTTCGACCCCGTAGGTGATCTCTACGCTTACCGGATCCAGTGTGACGCTGCCGGACTGCTGAAAATAGGTGAACTGGGTGATTTCGAGTCCGTCTAACCAGACCTCCCACCCCAAGCCCCACGCGCCTAACGCTGGAGAAGCCCAATTGTCTTCCACAAACCGAATGTCGTGGATGCCAGTATCGATACCAAGCGCACGCAAGCTGCCCAAATACAGCTCTTGAGCGTCTCCTGGTTCGGGTTTGAGAATCACCTGGAACTGCGTATGTGTGGCGATCCGGTTGGGGTTTTGACCGTAGCGCGAGTCGTCCGGACGTACCGAAGGTTCGGTATAGGCCACTCGCCACGGCTCTGGCCCCAGCACTCGCAGCGCGGTGGCTGAGTTCAGTGTCCCAGCTCCTACCTCAGTGTTGGAGGGTTGCGCGCTGAGGCAGCCGTAGTTTTCCCAGTACTGAGAAAGGGTGAACAGTGCGTCTTGCATGGTGAGCATGGCCAGATGTTTCCATACCTGACAATCAGCCCGAGGTCGGGCACCCCGCTGGCCGTAAAGTCGATCGGATGCGTAGCGAGTCGGATCCACCCGAAAATGATCGACTAATTCAACACAGGGTATGCGACTAATTCAACACAGGGTATGCGACTAATTCAACACATGGTGGTAGCGTGATGTGATGGATCGCTCGCGATATGAAGCGCTGGTGCCACGTCACGCGGCATCAATTGTTGCAGCTGCACTCCTCGATACTCGGGTCGTGCTGGTGAACGGGGCGCGGCAGTGCGGCAAGAGCACTCTCGTTCGAGGACTTACCGACGATAATGCGTCCGAGTTTCGCGACCTCGATGTGGCCGCTGTTCGCAGTGCGGCCGCAGAAGATCCCGCCGGCTTCGTAGATTACTCCCGTCTCATGATCATCGATGAGATACAGCGAGTGCCCGAGCTTCTTCTTGCGATCAAACATGAGGTGGATACCGACCCTCGACCGGGTCGCTTTGTCCTGACCGGCTCCTCGCGATTGCTGGGGTTGCGCGATCTCCCAGATGCTTTACCTGGACGTATGGAGACTATTGAGCTATGGCCGTTTTCGCAAGGCGAAATCGAAGGCCGGATCGACGGCTTCATCGATGCCATCTTCGGCGAGGGACCGCAGCTGCACCATACGTCGACGGTGAGCCGTTCCGAGTATGCCGCACGAGTAGTACGAGGCGGTTTTCCTCAGGCGGTAGCTCGGTCCAAGCCCCGTCGCCGTGAACTCTTCTTCGATTCCTATCTCAATGACTTGATTACTCGAGATGTGCATCAGCTTTCAGAAATCGAACGGAGCCCACAACTTCGGGCTTTGTTGCGCCTTTTGGCCGCTCGTTCCGGTGGGCTATTCGTCGCCGGTTCGCTTAGTAACGAGTTGGGAATCTCGCAGCCTACGGTTACCCGGTATGTGACGCTGTTGCAAGAGGTTTTCCTGATCAAGCGGATTCCGGCATGGTCGCGCAATGTGAGTACTCGGGCGATTGGGACTCCCAAAGTGGCCTTCGTGGACTCTGGTATAGCGGCTAATCTGTTGGACACAGATGCCAATGGTCTACGGCGTCCGGGTAGCTGGTTCGGCCCTCTTTTGGAGGGCTTTGTTCTGATGGAGTTGGCGCGCCAGCGTACGTGGTCACGGCTAAGAGTCGAGCTCTCGCACTATCGCACTAAAGACAAGGTCGAAGTCGATGCCGTTCTGGAGGATCGACAGGGAAGGGTCGTAGGCATTGAAGTAAAGGCGGCCTCGACTGTCCGTGCTGAGGACTTTCAAGGTCTACGGCATTTGGCGCAGCGGTTAGGTGAGGATTTCGTCGTCGGAGTGGTGTTTTACACCGGCGCACAAACTCTTTCATTCGGGCCTGCGCTGCGAGCTATCCCGATTAGTGCATTGTGGGAAGCGTGATTTTAAACGTCCGTGGCTTTTCAGTGGCACCAAGCTGATAGGTGACCGTGCCTGCCGTCCAGCAGGGTTTGAATGCTTACCCTGGCTCGGCTATTTCTCTATACCAGACTAGAATCGTGGGCTATGAAGACCGAATCGTTGGCTCATGTGAAAGCCCAGCTCTCGGCCTTGGTCGATGAGGTAGTGCACACTCATGAACAAGTCACAGTGACTCGCAATGGAAAACCAGTGGTGGTGATCCTTGCTGTCGAGGATCTGAACTCGTTGCAGGAGACCGTAGAGCTACTAGCTGACCCGCAGGCCCGGGCACGCGTGGAACAAGGACGGAGAGAGATCGCTCGCGGGCATTACACCGACCGAGATGAGATGGCTCAGCTCATGGAGGAACGCCGCCGTCGGGAGGCGGCTGCGGAGTGAATGCGTCTAATCTTTATGGCTTGCGTATTTCAGCAACTGCCCGTAGGGCTTTGCCTGAACGGTTGCCGGCCGTAGTTGCGTTTGCCGCCTGGGAGCTTATCGACGGTCCGTTGCGCGACAATCCCCAGCGGATGGGTCATCCGCTAAACGCTCCTTTCCAAGGATGCTGGTCAGCGCGTCGTGGCACGTATCGCATCCGATATGAAATAGACGAGGAGAAACTTACCGTTAGCGTTCTCGATATTGTCGAACGCGGTGATATCTACTATTCCGGCAGAGCCTAAATAGGTAGGCTCCACGCCCTAAAGCTTGACCCTTAGAGGTACACGCCGTTAACTAGTACTGAGGTGGTCCATTACGTCGTGGTATCGGGGGCGTCATGAATGAGCACAGGCAGCTGGTGTCGATAGCTAGGTTTTGCGGGAAATGTGATTGCGGATGTCCGGAGTTATTTCTCGACCACGCTGCTGCGCCAGAACGTCGGGTAGTGATCACCGATGATTTCGGGCAGTGCATCGCGATGAGTATGACCCAGTTAGATGATCTGGTCGCCGATGTCAAAGCCGGCCGACTCGACGCGTTGGTAGGCACGCCCTAGCCTTGCTTTGTTGGCTTCACCCTAAGATCGCGGTATCCGCAGCAGCGAATAGGGGAGTGGCGTGACAATGCAACCAGGGCGTGTACACGCTGTTTACCAGCGGCGGAGTTTGAGCTGAGCGCGCAGCGGGGTCTGCGATTGGTGTTCGCCGGCACACCGAAGGCCGCTGTCCCATCGTTACAGCTGTTGCTGGACTCGGCACACGAAGTTGCCGCCGTGGTCACTCGGCCGGATGCACCAGCTGGCCGGGGCCGCACGACTATTCGTTCGAAGATCGCCGAATTCGCTTCTGAGCGCGGGATCGAGTTACTACAGCCGCACAAACCGGCCGATCCAGAGTTTCTCGATCGACTTCGTGAGATATCCCCAGACTGCTGTCCAGTCGTGGCCTACGGGGCCTTATTACCGCAGTCGGCACTAGACATCCCTCGGTTGGGCTGGCTGAACCTGCATTTCTCTCTGTTGCCCGCGTGGCGCGGGGCCGCCCCAGTGCAGCGTGCGATTTTGCACGGCGACCAAATCACCGGAGCTAGCGTGTTTGTCATCGAACCGAGCCTGGATACCGGTCCGGTGTACGGCCAGTTCACTGAGCCGATAGTCGATACCGATACCTCGGGTGATCTGTTGGATCGACTCTCGCGATCGGGTGCCGATCTGTTGCTGTCATGTTTGGATGGCATCACCGATGGCGTGCTGCGCCCAGTGCCCCAAGTAGCGGATGGAGTGAGCACTGCGCCGAAACTCACCAGCGAGGATGCTCATGTGGTGTGGCAGCACCCGGCCTACGCCGTGGATCGGCAGATCCGGGCATGCACTCCAGCTCCGGGGCCGTGGAGCACCCTGCGCGGACAGCGGCTCAAGCTGGGGCCGGTGTTGGTGGCGCCCGATGTGACTGACTTGAGCCCCGGCCAACTTTGGTCTCAGCGCCATCGTGTGCTTGTGGGCACCGCAACCAGCGCGGTGGAACTGCGCACGGTGCAGCCAGCCGGGCGACGCCTCATGCCTGCGCTGGACTGGGTGAGGGGCTTGCGTCCGCTGTTAAGCGAGAGCGGCGATGTGGCCTTTAGATGAGGAGCGATTGATATGAGCGATGCGGGTTCAGGACGTGAACGTAGTAGGAATGGCAGCCGCTCCGGCGTGAACAGCGGACATGTTGTTCGGGGTGGCCGTCCCAGTTCCACGGGTAAGCCGAACTACAGCCGGGGTGGCGCTGGACCGCGAACCGCTGGCCGAAATGAGGCCGGTCCGTCGCGCAACGCAATGCGCGTGGACCCGGTGCGGAGAGCAGTATTTGACGCGTTAACCGCCGTGAGCTCGCGGGATGCTTATGCCAACCTTGTGCTGCCCAAACTGCTGCGTGATCGCGGGATCTGTGGCCGCGATGCCGCGTTTGCCACCGAGCTCACCTACGGCACGCTACGCCTGCGCGGCACGCTGGACGTGATCGTCGTGGCGGCAAGCTCGCGTCCACTGGCCGAGATTGACCCTCGAGTCCTAGAGATGCTGCGAATGGGCGCCTACCAGTTGCTCTACACCCGGGTTCCAGCGCACGCCGCCGTAGACGCGACGGTAGGAGTGGCGAAAGTGGCGCTCACCGATGGTCCGGCTCGGTTTGTCAATGCCGTGCTACGGCGGGTGGCCGAACACGATCAAACGCATTGGTTGGCGGCGGTGCTACCCGATCGGGAGCGCGATCCGGTGGCGCACCTGGCTGTGCGCTACTCGCATCCGGAATGGATCGTACGTGCGCTGGCGGATGTGCTGGGGGAGAGCGGTACAGAAGTTAGTGGTACAGAAGTTGGCGGTACTCAGCTGGCGGAAACTGAGGCCGCGCTGGCGGCGAACAACGAACGCCCGGCGGTGTCGCTGCTGGCCCGCCCCGGCCGGATCGATCGAGATGCGCTAGCGGCACAGGTGAGCGGACATGCGGGTGCGCTCTCGCCGTATGCAGTTACGTTGACCGGCGGAGGAGATCCGGGGAGTTTTCCTGCGATTACCCAGGCACAAGCTCTTGTGCAAGATGAAGGTAGCCAATTGGTCGCACTTGCGCTTGCCGCCGCTCCTATCGAGGGTGTTGACAGCAGTTGGCTAGACATGTGCGCGGGGCCGGGCGGGAAGGCTGCGCTGTTAGCGGGTCTGGCGACTCAGCATGCCGCCCAGCTCACGGCCGTGGAGGTGACTGAGCATCGGGTAAAGCTGGTAGAACAGGCGCTAGATGGTACCTCGTCGGTAGTCTTGCACGCCGATGCGCGCGAAGTGGGGCGGCATTCTCAGCTGACGGAGTCGAGCTTTGATCGAGTGCTAGTGGACGCGCCGTGTACTGGGCTGGGCGCGCTGCGGCGCCGACCGGAGGCCCGGTGGCGCAAGCAGCCCGGCGATATTCCCGCGCTCAGCAAGCTGCAGCGGGAGCTGTTGGCGGCCGCCGCGCGGGCGGTGCGGCCGGGCGGTGTCATCTGCTACGCCACGTGCTCGCCGCACGTTGCCGAAACTAAGGTAGCGATTGCCGATGCCGTCCGGCGGCACAATCTCGTATTGTTGGACGCTCCTGCGTTGCTGCGCGCGGTTACTGGTGACGTCGAACTGAATTCCGGTGAAGGCAAGACTGCCCAGCTGTGGCCGCATCGGTACGGCACTGACGCCATGTTTATCGCGCTACTGCGCCGGGTGAGCTGAGTCAACGGAAAGGAATCCTGGGATAGCTATTACGTTCAGTGGGGCGCGGTTTGTGATGCATTATGGTCGGCTTGGAGTCAGTCGGTTCGCTGCGCCGAAAGTCAGGATGACGGAGGTCAATACGTCGAAGACAATGACACACAATCCGTCTGCGGCACCTGCTCGTTCGGCCGCTGCAAGGTAGCTCTTGGCTAGCTCTTCGAGCTCGGAAAGACCAGCTCCTGGCTGAGACGCGTAACAAAAAATCGTAGTATCCACTACGGCAGGGCTGCCCCCAGGTACTGCATGAGAACAGATCCGCTCGGCGTCGTGCCAACGAACGGTTGCAGGGCATCCATCGAACTCCTACGGTTTGGCGTGACTGTAGCAAGTCAGGCCACTTTTTCAGTATGGCCCGTCGCCACGTCGAGATCTTCAGACGTGAATCTAGGGTGTGGGATGAGCCTTGCTGGATCGGCGGGTCACGCCGCCAGGACCGTTTCTGACCCGACTGCGGCTGGCACTGGGATAGGTTCCCCAGCTTTCCGTAGACCGTCGATATGAAAACCGATCGCTTCACGCATCTCGAGCACGCAATCGCCGTAGGTGTCGCCTAAGGCGACACAGCCAGGCAGGTCAGGGGACCAGGCGCCGTAGCTGCCGTCACTGGAACGTTCGAGCACGATGACATAGCCGTTCACGTTTGACCTCCACGTGTTAGTTGGGCTTTTCTTAGAATGCTCTGCTCAAGGCCAGGCCGCAAGTCACGGCTCAGCTTGCCGGGAACGGTGATGACACCCGGTTTCACGAAATGCTTGTATTGACGGTGGCTTCCTTTGGTTCGGACGTGGACCCAGCCGTCTTTTTCCAACAGGGTAATGATCTCGCGAACGGTCCGGGGCATTCCAGGAGTGTGACCAGTTCAGTTAGGCGCCCGTGTGTTGTCCACAGGCAGGTCGCTTAAGCTGGCTGCTGTGGATGTAGTGATCGCGCCGAGTCTGCTCTCGGCGGACTTCGCCCGGTTGGGAGCAAGCCCTCACAGCTATGCAAGGCGCGCCATACGTAGTAGCCGGATTGGCCAGCAGGATGAGCAAGAAACGGCCTATGCGGGGCGCCGGGTATAGCGGATGCTTCACTCGTCTGAGGTTCTCAGCCCGGAAAAACGGCGTGTTCGAGGCGTTCCACTGGAGCAGGTCTTTTTTGGGTAGTATCTCGGTATGTTCTCCATCGGCGCACATCTCTGATGTAGAGCTGTGCCTGCGTCTAGGGGAGAACGCCACCCGTCCGGAAGTAGCTATCCCAAAGGTGTGGTTACTAGCTTTACGATTACTTCACTGGCGAGCTTCGTTCCGAGTTCGAGCACGGCGTCGCGGAAGCGTTGCAACTTAGACTTTTGCGTAGGATCTTGGGTCTCAGCGATGAGCCTGTCGATTGCGCCAACGAGTTCCTGCTTAGGCCACATTCCAACGGCTCGACGAGCTTCGTCGGTAACGCGGAGCACTCTCCGGAGGTACGTATCCCCTAGTGCTGTTAAGGCTCTTTGGATATCGTCTTCATCTAGGCCGGTCGCTTGCTCTAGCTCGCTAGAATTCACGTCCCTGCGGGTAGCATCGTTGATGCTGACTATTGCGTCAAGCACCGGCAGGTCACGGGAATTCCAGGTGCTTTCCATGGTGCTCCGTCCAATCGGTGGCGCCATCTGCGCCTGGCTTATTGGAACACGGCTGCTATGACAGTTTTTGTTCTTGGGCGTAGGCACACTACCGACAGCACCTCGCGATAGAAACAAAACCATAAACATCCCAAACTACGACTGGAGTACTAGGCGGCTTGGAGCCAGGAAGTGAGTGCCTGACGAACGACTTCACTGGCACTCACATGATCTTGTTCAGCCCGCCGTCCAAGCGCCGCACGCAAGTCTGAATCCAGGCGCACCGGAAAAACCTCACCAGGGCCACTACCCACCGGGCGACGACCACCCCGACGCTGTAAAGCTGTGACATTAAAGCCAGCCTCAGCTTCGGTGGCGAGTTGGTTGATCAACTCATCGGTGACCGGCACCCCACCCGAGGTAGGAATCTTTTCTCGCTTGGTAGTCATCTCAATCACTTCCCCTCCCGGACAACAACTCTCGATATTTAGCCCTCATCTTCATGGCATGAATAATTAACTCTTAGCCATCATCGATAAATAACACCACAACCTCCAAAAAGTTCCCCGCCAGATCTGGCCCTAGCCGCAGTTCACGTTTGGGTCCTTACTAGCTACCAGTTTGTGAATTGCTGGCCGATATTTCTTCGGACGGTAGGTCTTGGCGTGGGCAACTATGCATCCCAGGAGTGTGACCAGTTCAGTTAGGCGCCCGTGTGTTGTCCACAGGCAGGTCGCTTAAGCTGGCTGCTGTGGATGTAGTGATCGCGCCGAGTCTGCTCTCGGCGGACTTCGCCCGGTTGGGAGAGCAGGCGCGAGCCGCGGTCGGCGCTGACTGGTTGCATGTGGACGTGATGGACAACCATTTCGTGCCTAACCTGACGCTTGGGCTACCCGTAGTACGCAGTCTGCTCGCGGCGGTGGAAACACCGCTGGATTGCCATTTGATGATCGACGATCCGGCTCGATGGGCACCAAGCTACGCCGAGGCCGGCGTATACAACGTTACGTTCCATGCCGAAGCCGCCGCGGCCGTGCACAGCGATCCTGCGGCTATCGCGCGTGACATTCGAGCCGCGGGCGCCCGAGCCGGTCTTGCGGTCAAGCCCCGCACTTCACTTGAGTCGTACCGGGAGCTGCTCCGCGAGTTTGACACTTTGCTAATTATGACTGTCGAGCCTGGTTTCGGCGGACAGGAATTTCTGGAATCTGTGCTGCCCAAACTTCGGCAGGCGCGTTCCTGGATCGGCGCCGATGAGTTGACGCTGCGGCTGGAAGTAGACGGTGGCGTCGATGTGCACACCATTGAGCTCGCAGCGCTTGCCGGGGCGGACGCGTTTGTGGCTGGGTCAGCTGTGTACGGCGCTGCTGACCCAGCTCGCGCGATTGCGCAATTACGTGCTGTGGCCTCGGATTCTTTCGCAAACAATCCTAGGGCATAGCGGCATGGTGAATATCGCATCAAACGACGTGCTGGCCGCTCATCTGAGCGAACATGCCGCAATGCTGCGGGCGGTGCGGCTGGCCGAGGGCGCGCTGGGCCGCACCAGCCCCAACCCCATAGTCGGGGCCGTGGTGCTGGATGCAGCCGGGCAGGTCGTAGGCGAAGGCAGGCATGATCGAGCCGGACAGCCGCATGCTGAGGTGAGGGCGTTGCACGCAGCCGGTGACCGCGCCAGCGGCGGCACTCTGGTAGTCACACTGGAGCCGTGTACCCACACCGGCCGCACGGGACCGTGCGTGGCATC
>QHCE01000065.1 GCA_003243955.1 Acidimicrobiales bacterium
CCAGTTTCAAAACACGCTCTGAGTTTTTCCACGTGCGATTTCATCACCCTCCGCGTACCGTACTCGAAAACCCCAAGCTACCCAGAGCCTCTTGGTTTCGGAGTGCCACGCTCAATTATGCAGAGCACGCGCTGCGCAAGGGTCCCGGCAAGCGTGACGAAGATCTGGCCGTGATTGCGCTCACCGATGCTGGTCACCGCGAACAGCTAACTTACGGTCAGTTGCGGACCCAGGTTGCTGCCGCGCGGCAAGGCTTGCTTGCGCTGGGCGTAACGCAGGGCGACCGAGTAGTGGCCTTAGTCCCCAACTGCGCGCAGACACTGGTGGCTTTCCTTGCCACTGCCAGTATCGGCGCGATCTGGTCGTCGTGTTCACCGGAGTTCGGCGCGACCGCGGTGCGGGATCGGTTCGCCCAGCTAGAGCCAAAGGTGCTGATCACTGTCGATGGCTATCAGTATGCAAGCCATCCGGTACAGACCCTAGACGTCGTGCGCTGCCTACAGGCCGAGCTGCCGACGCTGCGCGCCACGGTGCTGATTGGCTACTCCGATCCCGCTATAACCCTGGCAGGAACGGTGAGCTGGTCGCAGCTGCTAGCCACTACCGACCAGCTACCTGAGCTGGATTTCACCCCCGTGCCGTTTTCTCACCCCTTGTGGGTGTTGTACTCCTCGGGTACCACCGGCCTACCTAAAGGGATTGTCCATGGACACGGCGGGATGCTGCTCGAACACCTCAAAGCGCTGAGCCTGCAAGCTGATCTAGCTCCTGGCGATCGATTTTTTTGGTACACCACCACCGGTTGGATGATGTGGAATTTTCTCATCGCAGGGCTACTCGTGGGATGCACCGTAGTGCTTTACGATGGCGCCCCTCTGTATCCGAGTGCTGACGCGCTCTGGCAACTGGTGCAGACCGAGCGGATCAACTATTTTGGTTCCTCCGCTGCGTATCTGCTTTCTTGTGCAAAGCAAGGGCTCATTCCCGCAAGTTTGTATGACCTTTCCGAGCTTCACGCGATTGGCTCTACCGGTTCACCGCTTCCCGCGCATGTCTTTGATTGGATCAATGAGCATGTGGGTCAACACGTCAAAATTTGCAGTATCTCCGGTGGGACCGACATGTGTACTGCGTTCCTTGGTGCCGCGGCGACCGTTCCCGTATGGCGGGGAGAGTTGTCGTGTGCCGCATTGGGAGCCGCAGTAGCGGCTTTTGACGACGCGGGCGAAAGTGTCATCGGGGCGGTGGGCGAGCTAGTGCTTACTCAGCCAATGCCCTGCATGCCAGTCATGCTCTGGAATGACATCAACAGAAGCCGAATGACCGCGACGTACTTTGATCGATACCCGAACGTATACCCGAAAGTATGGTCACACGGTGACTGGATTCGCGTCACCGAGCGGGGATCGTGTGTGCTGTACGGCCGCAGTGACGCCACGCTCAATCGCGGCGGTGTGCGCATGGGTACCGCCGAGTTCTACCGCATTGTGGAATCTTTTGATGAAGTACACGATTGCCTAGTAATTGACACCAGCTCACCACTGGAAACTGACCGCGGGCTGGTCTACGGCGAGCTACTTTGTTTTGTAGTGCTGGATGCGCACACGTCGTTGGCGCAGCTAGAACCTCGGCTCCGGGCAGAGCTTGCCTCGCAGCTGTCGCCACGCCATATACCTGATCGCTTCCTTGCGGTAGCTGAGCTTCCGGTGACGCTGAACGGAAAAAAGTGCGAAGTGCCAGTAAAACGCATATTGACTGGTACGCCGGTGGAAAAGGCTGTAAGCCTTGCTGCTTTGCGCAATCCTGCCGCGCTCATCGCGCTGTGCGAGCTTGTGCATTCAAGCTCGCATGAGCCCCATTGAGCTCCGCCACATTTGTAACGTTGAACCAGTTTACGACGAAAGATGAATGTGACAAACTTACAAGGCTGAGGTGGGGGCGTGATGATTCGTCGCAAGCGAATCATCAACGGCCTGGCCGCTGCTGCTGCTGGACGAGTAGGGGAACTCTCCAGTTGTCATGTTATGAGTGGCAAGTGAAAAGTGATGCAAGTGGAACGCGGCAACGGCGGTTCCGGAAGTGGAAAACTGGCTCCGCCGTTGCCGCACGCACAAGATGGGGGCATTAGCCCCATAAGGGTCTCCAGCCCACCCCGGGCGTTAGCTTTAGCGGTCAAACACCAGCTCCCGCGGCGACCGCTGGCCGCGCTTGGTATTTACCTAATGAACGTGGTGCCGAACGCGCGAGCATTGCATTCATTGACCGTGGCGCGCCAAGATCGCGAGTGCGATACCGCCGAGCCGCCAGCGATGAAGATCCAGAGACGAGCGCCGGATATGCAGCGTCTAATACAGGCTGCACAACAGGAGGGGGCATCGGCGCAAGAAACTCAGACCATGCTGGCGGCTCAGCGGGAACGACTCCAGTCAGCTCTGCCGTGGCATTGGTGCGGCGGGAGTCGCATACCAGGGCGTGTGCGCGTCGTCTGTCAAAACGGCCCTTGGGTGAGACCACAAGCACGTGATCCCCTCGGGGTCCCACGGTGGGAACCGGGATAGAGCCGCTGTGAGACTTGTCGCGATGGAGTCGTTCTGTCAGCACGAGTATTTTAACGAGCAGGTCCGCCGACGGTAACGGCTCAGTAGAAATTTTTCCCAAGCTTTTTTTCTTAAGGCAAGGCGGCCACCACGTGGTCCTGCTCCACCTGAATAATCCAGCCGCCTGCGCGTCCGACCCCGCCAATAGCCCCAACAGTGCGGGCGACCCGCGTCGTGTGAGCGGCTTCCCGCGGCCATGTTTGCCGAATTCGTTGCGCACGACTGAACAAGTCTCGGGCTGAAGCAGCTAGCTCAGGACCCGTCCGTAACGCATCCCGCAGTTGCACAAGCTGAGCGATCACGGCATCTAGCTGACTGACCACCGCCACCGAATTGGCTTCACACCATGCCGCAACCACATTGGGCTCAGCCGCCGCAACTCGGGTTGCGTCACGAAATGAACCGGCGGCAATACTCAGTGCTAGTGCTCCGGCCGCACCGCTGGCCGCGGTGTTGGTCAGCGCCGCGGCCATTGCGTGCGGAACGTGACTGATTCGGGCAACTGCCTCGTCGTGCTCGACAGTGGTTGCTGGTATGACCCTGCACCCCAGTTGGGTGATATGCCGTGCCACATCACACCAGTCATCAAGTTGCTCGAGTTGATTCAGGCACAGCACCCACGGACAATCAGCCAGCAGGGTGGCCGAGCTAGCAACAAAACCGGTCTTTTCGCTACCCGCCATCGGGTGACCGCCCACCCATCGAGCGGCAGGGAGCTGTTGGCGGATCAGCTGATCTATGGGGGCCTTTACTGAGACCACATCGGTGAGTAAACCCGAGTAATCAGCGCGACCTATTTCATCTATGACTTGACCTACAGCCCACACGGGCACCGCAATCACTGTAAGCTCTGCTTGCGCAACTGCTTCACAGATGGAGTCGCATACTCGCCCTCCATGGTGTTGGGCTACCAGCTTCCGGGTCGCTGCGTCCACGTCATAACCGACAACGGGGTGGCCATGATGGTGCAATAGCTGGAAGAGTGAACCCCCCACCAGTCCTAAGCCCAGCACGGCGACTCTAGGCAATGTGGGGTTTCGCATTGCGCCAGCTTAGCTACTGTGTGCCGGACTTGCGGAAAGTTACTCAAGCTGCGCAAGCTATTGAAATAGGTCCTTGCCGAGTCAAAGACCGCACTAGTTTGGCTGCTTTAACTGACGATCAGTACGAAGCGTGAGTACGGAAGGAAATGGCTGCATGCTGCTTTCGACCCAACGGATTGAGTTGCCCTCCTGGGCTTTCCGTGGTGCGGACGTGCGGGCCGACGACCCTGCGGCCCCAACCGCTCGTCGGCTCAGGGCTATTTCGCCTGTCGCCCGAGGACCGTATGAGGTTCTCGCCGATGCCGCGGTCGTGCATCACTTCACCGGCGCCGCGCCCTGCGTAGGCCTTCCGTTTCCGTGCGACGCTACCGCCGATTACGCAGACATCGCATGCCACGCCGCCGAGCTTGGCCTCACTGTCAGCTCGCTGTATGTAACCGTAGGTAACCGCAGTGGAGCAATGTGCGACTTGGAGCACCCGCAACGTGCGGTGCGTCAGCAGGCGCTAGACAACCTTGCACACGCACTATGTGCCGCTGATGAACTTGGCGTGGAACGAGTCATAGTGCGGCTAGGCCACGATCCCCGCTATGCCGGCCTAGTGGAACGAGCCGCGCGAGTAGACCGGCTCGGCGCGGGCCTGCAAAGCGTATATGACGACCTCCCCCTCGGAGTGTCTCTGGCTTTAGAGGAGTTCAGCTTAGGTACTCAATGCTGGACTGGAGAGCCCCTGTGGCGCGGCACGCTGAGGCTGTGTGAGCAGCTCGGTGAAGCCGCCCGCTTGATGGTCGATACCTCGATTGATCATGGCGTTGACGCACCCGCTCTGGCCGACCTTTCTACTACCGGCCGGTTGGCTGGCGTGATTGTGCCGAACCTCATTACTCCGACGTCCAACGGGTTCGGGCTGTCCGACCACCTCCTCGCCAGTAGCCGGTTTGAGGTTTTCAGCACGCTTGCCGAAGTGTTTACTAGCCAGGCAGCTGGCCCAAATCCTTTACTCACGTTAGCCCCGAGCTCCTACCAACAACCTGGCCTCGCGCCGCTGATTCAGAACGTGTTGACTATCCAGCACCTGTGTGTGCAAGTCGCTGACTGTGACGTCGAGCAACTTAAAGTTGCACTGCAATCTAACGACGACAATGACCCTGCAGGCATACAAGCGGTGCTGAACAGTTGCGAACGAGACGTGAGCGCACGGCTGTCCCAGTTGCGCCGCGAGCTTGGGGTAGACCCCGATCCGCTCGCCGCTTATGAGCGAGCGTGTCGGGGGCGTTATCAACTGATGGAACGCCGGGCTTCAGTGCAACGGGCAGCGGAGCGGCGGCTAGCCACCAAACGGCCCGAGCGTAGAAGCCGGGCTAGCGCGACTAGATATCCCGCTGCGACCGCGGGTGCACCTGCCAGCGCAACGGGGCACGGATGGCACAGCGGTTCAGCCGCAGTCGATACCTCGGTCTAGTCGGCGCACTTCATAACATGCATGGTGACGATGAGCGCGATGGCATAGCGCAGCGCCATATCGCGTGGATGCGGGTCGCGCTGGAAGCCGCAGCCGGTAGCGCGCGTAGCGCCGACGTTCCAGTTGGTGCTGCTGTTTTCGACAGTTCGGGCAAAGAACTAGCTCGCGCATGCAACGAACGCGAGTTCGCCGGAGATCCGACAGCGCATGCGGAGATACTGGCGCTGCGCCACGCCGCGAAAGTATTGGGCTCTTGGCGGCTCCTGGGCTGCACGCTGGTGGTGACGCTGGAACCGTGCACGATGTGTGCTGGAGCCGCGGTACTGGCGCGGGTAGGACGGGTAATTTATGGCGCCGCGGATCCTAAAGCCGGCGCGGTTGGTTCCGTTTGGGACGCCGTAACCGATCCCCGGCTCAACCACCGTCCGGAGGTCGTGGGCGGAGTTTTAGCAGCGGAATGCGGAGCACTACTCAAACAGTTTTTTGCTGCCCGTAGACATTAGGCCTAGGTACTCTAGGGCATTGATTAAACGTACAGGTAGTCTAGTTCGCAGGGTGGCGTGTCCGAGCGGCCTAAGGAGCACGCCTCGAAAGCGTGTGAGGGTTCACGCCCTCCGTGGGTTCAAATCCCACCGCCACCGCCAGTGTGATGTCTCGGGTCATCGTTCATGGGTGTGTCGGGTCATCGTGCATAGTCCCCTGCGTTAGCGGGGGCTATGTTTGTTTTTGGGGTTGGTAGTCGCGGGTGGGGTTTAGGGTGAGTTCGCGGAGTAGTTGTCCGTCGGGCGTGGCGATCACGCGAATGTGTCGGTCGTGGATGAGGATTTTCACTCGGGTGCCTTTGTGTATGCGGCCGATTCCGATGTGATGAAGCCGGCTGTTGTGGCGCAGGGTGACTGAGCCGGAGTCATCGATGCGGTCGTGGCGGATGCGCCAATGCCCGCCGCTGGTCGTTGCCGGGGTTGCTTTACCCCGGGCGGTGTAGGCCTGGTGTGGGGTGCCTCTGTGCAGGCTGCGGTGAGGTCAGATCGTGTTGTAGTAGACCGTGAACGTGTCGAGTTGCTGCTGTAGCTTCTCGATGGTGGCTGCTGCGGGTTGGTGGCGTAACCATTTTTTGACCGTTTGTTGGAACCTTTTGAGGGGTATTTAGTTTTTTGGACAGTGGTGTAATTCTATTTCTTGTGGTTGAAGTATTGGTTTTCTGTGTGTTGTGGTGTCATGTAGCCGAGTTTTGAGTGTATGCGTTGCCGGTTGTAGAACACTTCGATGTATTCTGCTATTCCGGTTTTGGCTTCGGCTCGGGTAGTGAATGTTTGATGATGGACATATTCGTTTTTTAACACGCCGAAGAATGATTCAGCGAGGGCATTATCATAGCATACTCCTTTGCTTCCTACTGACCGTCGTATACGAAGCTGGTGTGGTTTTCCTTCCCGTTTCCTATCGTCACAATATTGAGCGAATTGGTCGGAGGTGTATTGGCTTCCTCGATCGGAATGGAAAACAGCATTATCACTAATATAGCCACGCTTTTTAGCCATCGTGAGCGCATCGCAGATGAGGTCAGTGTGCATATGATTATTCATCGACCAACCGATGACCTTTTTGTGAAATAAATCAATAACAGTCGATAGAAATAGCCAGCCCTCTCCGGTTTTGATATAAGTGATGTCACCGACAAGTTTTTCTCCCGGAGCCGACGCGGTGAAATCCCGATTGACCCGATCGGTCGCAGCTACCGCGGCCCTATCAGCTACAGTGGTCCTTTTATAGGCTTTCCGCTGCACCGCTATGAGCCCAGCGTGGCGCATGAGCGCAGCAACTGTGCCCAAAGCTACCCGGTGACCAGAGTTTTTCAATACCGCATGAATACGTCTATGGCCGTATACTCGACGATTTTTATCGAAAATATGGCCCACCAGCGACAGCAATATTTTCCGTCTTTTCCCCGTTTCCGATAGCGGCCGGTGACACCACTGGTAAAAACCGGCACGAGACACGCTCAACCATACACACATTTTCGATATCGGAAAGCTATCCTTCTCCGCCTCAACCAGCTCGTATTTATCTGTCACGGCTGGTTTCTGGCAAAGAAGGCTGCGGCGGGTTCAGG
>QHCE01000058.1 GCA_003243955.1 Acidimicrobiales bacterium
CACCGTTAGTGAAACAGGCCCTTCGTACCATTTCCAGCGGGAATTATCAGCTAAGACCTGGCCACGAAAGGTTCACTGCATGAACTCTGGCGACACCGCGTGGCTACTTGCTAGCGCCGCGCTGGTACTGCTGATGACCCCCGGTCTGGCCCTGTTTTACGGGGGAGCTGTTAATGCCCGCAGTGTGTTGAACATGTTAATGATGAGCTTCGGCTGCATAGCTGTCGTCAGTGTGCTGTGGGTGCTCTATGGGTACACTTTCGCGTTCGGCGATGACGCCGGTGCCGGGCTGTTAGGCAGTTTCAACGCAGGCGCACTCACCGGTGCCCCGGCCAAGACCACCGGCAGCGTACCGGTGCTGGCATTCGCGGCGTTTCAGTTGATGTTCGCGATCATCACGCCAGCGCTGATCAGCGGTGCCATCGCTGATCGAGCACGGTTCGGCGCGTGGCTGTTGTTCGTTACCCTCTGGGTGAGCGTCGTGTATGTACCCGTCGCGCATTGGGTTTTCTTCATCCACGGCGGAGCGGGCGGTTGGATCGGAGACCGGCTTGGTGCGATTGACTTCGCCGGCGGGACAGCCGTGCACATCAACGCCGGCGCGGCGGCGCTCGCGCTAGTACTTGTGCTCGGGCGGCGTCACGGCTGGCCGCATACAGCGCATCGGCCCCACAACATGCCGCTGGTGCTGTTAGGCGCGGGTCTGCTGTGGTTCGGCTGGTTCGGCTTCAACGCCGGCTCGGCATTGGCCGCAAACGGTACAGCGGCAGCGGCACTGCTCAACACCCAAGTCGCGGCTGGTGCGGGGGCGCTCGCCTGGATTGCCACCGATGCGGCGCGGGGTCGGCGAGCGTCCTCACTGGGGCTTGCCTCTGGAGCCATATCGGGGCTAGTGGCCATCACACCGGCATGCGCCGCAGTCAACGTCTATGGTGCGCTCGGTATCGGTCTGGTCGCTGGCGCACTCTGTGCGCTGGCGGTCGCGGTGAAATACCGGCTCGGTTTGGATGACACGCTTGACGTGGTCGGTGTGCATCTGGTGGGTGGCGTTGTCGGCTCGCTACTGATCGGAGCTTTCGCTACCAGCACGGTGACCGGCGGTGCTAACGGTCTACTATTCGGCGGTGGGGCGACACAGCTCGGCAAACAGGCGGTGGCCGTAGTAGCGGTTGGTGGCTACTCGTTTTTGATCACGCTCGGGCTCGGCTGGGCAATCGACAAGCTCGTCGGATTCCGGATCAACCCAGAACACGAACAAGCCGGGATCGATGCCACTCAGCATGCTGAGCTCTCCTACACATTCAGCCACGAATTTCTCCACACCCCGCCGCCGCAAGCCAACCATGCGGAGATTGACCACACCCCCGCTAAGAGCAGTTAACGGTGAAGTGCGGCGATCCACTTCTCCGCGGAGTCGCGTAACTGAGCCAACGCCAGATCATAGATCGCAGGCGGCAGAGACAGGCGGTGAGCTGGGTTGCTTCTCCAAGGTCTGAACGGAGGACAGCAGGTTCGGGCGACGCTGGTTCTTGGTCCCGCGATAGGTTTCCAATGCTTTGCGAGAGCTTCTCCAGATTCCATCCGGGCCTTGAACCGCCTCCAACCGTCCTCGCTGTGCGGCCTGACGCAATGCAGCGAGAGTGAACTCCTTGTCTGCTAAGGCAATCAATGGCACCAAGCGTGCTGGGCCTGCCACATTCGGTACGATAAACCGATTGAGGTTATCGTGCATCGCGCGTGCGATCAACTCGCCCAAAGCACCGTTATCCCCAGCATCCGCCCGCTGCATCGCGGTGAGGTAGGTATCTCGTTGGCGCTTAAAGATGATGACAGGCGGGTAGCCGAGCCGCACGAGTACAAGGTTTAGCACAAGCCGGCCCGCTCGGCCGTTTCCATCGATGAATGGATGCACCCGTTCGAACTCATTGTGCAACCGCGCCAACTCCTCTGGCAACGGGCATCCGAGGTCTTCCCCCGCATTAATCCGTATCCCCGTCGTGCAGACATTCTGCACCCATTGCTGCATCCGAGCTGGAACAAGCGGCCATTGCGGTGGTGTCATACCCGCGGAAAACGGATGGATATCGTGTTCGCGAAAACTGCCGGGACCTTCTCGATGCGTGGCGTCAGGATGCGGAGCCACGTCCCATACCGGAGTCATAGCTGTTTGATGTATCTGGCGGACTTCGGCCATCGCCAGAAGCGAGCCATCGTGCCAATCACCCGGCTCTAGCGCCTGCCCATATACCCAGCGTGCGGCGTCTGCATAACCACGTACCTCGTTGTACTCCTTGAGCGGCTTCGCTCCGACCGCTCGGCCTTGTTCAAGGAGTACTTGCACCTCACGCAAGACTAACGTGTTGCCCTCAAGCGCTGTGGAATGGTGCGCCTCTTGGTACCAGATGTCATCCCAGATCAACTGAGCTTCCTGCGGATTAGGGATGCCTCCATAACGCTGATTGAGTTCGGCCAGAGCCTTGTTCAGCCGTTCGTAGACAATCGCCCGACTAGGACGTCCCCTGCTGACCATGGCAAACTCCCTACCCACCGGCGCATCACTCTACAAGCCTCCAGCCTGAACTTGATATACCCTAGAGACAGCTAATTTAACTTATCAACTAGAGCGGTCCGATGACCCGTAAACACCAGCATTAGCGACACCGTTTAGCGATCGCCCGCTTAACTCTCGATCTGCTCAGCGGCGGCCATCCACTGTTCCTCAACCTCAGCCTTCTCAGCTAAAACCGCACGCAGCTGCGCGCCGAGTGTCAGCAACCGATCAGCATGCGTGGCTGCTTCAACCAGTGATGCATGCAACTGCGCCTCGTGTTTATCTAACGCTTCTAGCCGCCGTTCCAGCTTGGTGAGCTCCTTGCGTGCTATCCGTAGCTCAGCCTGGCTGGTTTGCGGTGCTCGGTTTTTCCGTGCGGGATCGGCAGTAGAACCCTCAGAGCTTCCAGCGAGTTGAGCATCCCGACGGCTCAGATATTCCTCAATGCCCCCGACTAGCTCGGTTATCGCACCATCGTTGAATAACGCGACGACGTGATCGCACACCCGGTCAATCAGATAGCGGTCATGGGAGACAATGACGAGTGAACCTGGCCAAGAGTCAAGCAGGTCTTCTAGTTGTTGTAGCGTATCGATATCCAAATCGTTGGTGGGCTCGTCTAGGAGGAGCACGTTAGGCTCAGCCATCAGCAGCCGAGCTAGCTGCAATCGGCGCCGCTCACCTCCGGAGAGCTCGGCGACTGGCGTCCACTGCTTATTGGATGAGAAACCCAGACGTTCGGCGAGCTGCGAGGCCGATAATTCCTGTGTACCCAGCACCACTCTGTTAGCAACATCGGAAATCGCCTCCAGCACCCGCAGCCCGGTGGGGAGATCCTGCAGCTCCTGGGTGAGGTGAGCCAACCTCACAGTCTGGCCCTGCACTCGCTCTCCAGTTTCTGGTTTAAGTTCACCGGCGAGCAACCGCAGCAAGCTAGTCTTCCCCGAACCGTTGACACCCACCAACCCCACACGAGCACCCGGACCTATACCCCAGGTCACCTCTCGGAGTAAGCAGCGCGAGTCTTTCCCGGGAAGCTCGGTACCCACCGACAGGCTCACGTCTTTCAACTCGATGCCGGTGCGCCCCAACCGACGCTTGGCAAAGGCAAGTAACTCAACCGAATCCCGCAACGGTGGCACATCGGCGATTAACGCCTCCGCGGCCTCAATCCGGTACCGGGGTTTGGACGTCCGGGCAGGAGCACCGCGCCTCAACCAGGCCAGTTCTTTCCGGGCGAGGTTCTGTCGCTTTTGCTCGGCCACTTCACTCAGCCGGGCACGTTCGGCTCGGGCGAATATCCAGTCGGCGTATCCACCCTCGGATTGTTGCACTGCCCCGTCGGTCACCTCCCAGGTGCGAGTGCACACAGTGTCGAGGAACCAACGGTCGTGGGTCACCACAACCAAGCCGCATCGCCGGGCCAGCAGATGTTGTGCCAGCCAGCGCACGCCTTCAACGTCAAGGTGGTTGGTGGGCTCATCCAGCACCACAAGATCCAGGTCCTGCACCAGCGCGGCCGCGAGCGCTACCCGGCGGCGTTCTCCACCCGACATGGTGGCGACCGAGGCATCCATTCCGAGGGCGGTAATACCTAAACCGTCCAGAATGGAACGCACCCGGGGGTCAGCGGCCCATTCATGCTCGGCGGCGCAACCCAGCGAGCCGAGCACCGCCTGCCGAACTATGGTGCCGGCAAGCTGTGTGCGCTGCGTGACCACGGCGAGGCGAAGGCCGCGTACCTGACTGACTCGACCGGAGTCGGGTGGTTCCAGGCCGGTGAGCACTTCCAACAGCGTGGTCTTCCCACCGCCATTGAGGCCAACCACCCCAATCCGGTCGCCGGTATCGACCCCTAGCGAGACATCGTTCAGTAATGGTCGGACACCGTAAGACTTACTCACGGCCTCCAAATTGACTAGATGTGCCATTTAGCAGCTTTCATAGTTGCCGCCGCCCGACTTCGCGCCGAAGGCGTACCTAAGAACCTTAGCGTCAGGCAGGTTGAGGGTTGTTCTCATACAGATAAGCGTGCCAAGAAATACGACTAAATGTCCTGCCATTTACGTGGCCGCCCGCTTGCTCCTCACACCACGTGAACGGTGGGGGCTTGACCTTTCAGCTCATTCGGAAGGTCAGCACCCATCTGGTCGGCCAGCTTGAGGGCTTGCTCGATTAGCGTCTCCACAATTTCTGACTCAGGCACGGTCTTGATCACCTGGCCTTTGACGAAAATCTGACCCTTACCGTTTCCGCTGGCCACTCCAAGGTCGGCCTCCCGAGCCTCGCCCGGACCATTCACCACACAGCCCATCACTGCGACCCGCAACGGGACCGATATACCTTCCAAGCCTGCTGTCACCTGCTCGGCCAGCGTGTAAACATCCACCTGCGCCCGACCGCACGACGGGCACGAGACAATCTCCAGCCCACGCTGCCGCAACCCCAACGACTCCAGAATTTGGTTGCCAACCTTGACTTCCTCCACCGGCGGCGCTGACAGGGACACCCGGATCGTGTCGCCAATGCCTTCGGCGAGCAACGCGCCAAACGCCACAGCCGACTTCACGGTCCCCTGAAACGCTGGACCCGCCTCGGTCACGCCCAGATGCAGCGGATAGTCACACGCCGCCGCCAGCTGCCGATACGCCGCAATCATTACCACCGGGTCATGATGCTTCACCGAAATCTTGATGTCACCGAAACCGTGCTCTTCAAACAGCGAACATTCCCACAGCGCGGACTCCACCAGCGCCTCCGGAGTCGCCCGGCCATACTTGGCCAGCAACCGTTGATCCAGGCTGCCTGCGTTAATACCGATCCGGATGGGTATTCCGGCGGCACTGGCCGCCCTGGCGATTTCACCGACTTTGTCGTCGAACGCCTTGATATTGCCCGGATTCACCCGCACCGCGGCGCACCCGGCATCGATCGCGGCGAAGACGTACTTGGGTTGAAAGTGAATGTCGGCAATCACGGGAATCTGCGACTTAGCCGCAATGGCCGGCAGTGCCGCGGCGTCATCAGCTGAGGGCACGGCCACCCGCACGATCTCACAGCCGGTGGCCGTTAGCTCGGCAATCTGCTGCAACGTGGCATTGATGTCGGCGGTGACGGTGGTGGTCATCGATTGCACCGAGATTGGCGCATCACCCCCCACAGCAACACTGCCCACCTGCAGCTTTCTACTGCGGCGGCGCGGCGCCAGCAGCGGCACTGGTGGAGCCGGCATCCCAAGCTCTATCGCGCTCATCGCTACGGTCCGTACAGCGAGATCGGGTTAATAATGTCCGTGGCCAACGTGAGCAGCGAAATGCTGCCGAACACCAAGATCACGGCGTAGGTCACCGGCATCAGCTTGGTGTAATCCACGTGTCCCGGGTCGGGTTTGCCGCGTTTGAGCGCCAGCCAGGAACGCACCTTCTGGAACCAGGCAATCGCAACGTGGCCGCCGTCCAGTGGCAGCAGCGGTAGCAGGTTGAAGACTCCGAGGAAAATGTTTAGCGTCGCGAGCAGGAAGAAAAAAGCCTCCCAAATGCCGGCCTGTGCGGCCTCGCCGCCGATAATACTGGCGCCGACCACACTCACTGGGGTGCTGGGATCGCGCTTGCCGCCCAGCAGCGCATCCCACAACTTCGGAATCTTCTCCGGAAACTGCTTGATCGCGGTGAATGTGCCCGTGAAGATAGCTTTGGTGTAGTAGCCGCCAGCGGCTAAACCCTCCAGCGGGGAAACGGTGACTGTAGTGGCCACATTCACCCCGATAATCCGGCCCTTTTCGAGGTCTTTGGCCGGCACAGCGCCGGTTTGAGGATCGATGGTGGCATTGCGGGTGGGTCGGGTGATCTCTACCGGCGTCATGGTGAGCTCCCGCGTCGTGTCGCCGCGCTGCACAGTCAGCCGCACCGGGCCAGAGGTGATGGAAGCGAGCTTGCGCGACATCTGGGGGTAGTTGCTGATCTTCTCGCCGCTGATGGCGGTGATGACATCACCGGACCGCATTCCAGCTTGCTTAGCAGGACCGGCTGGATCAGAGCCACCGCACGGCAGGTAGTGCGCCTTCTCAAATCGCTGGGCACAGTTGGCTACGGTGCCGATTTCAGCCCTAGCCCCCGGCGCACCAGCGCTGTTGGGCACACCGATGAACACAGCGGTGAACCACAGCACCAAGAAGCCCAGCACAAAATTCGACGCGATACCCGCCAGCAGCACTATTGTCTTCTGCCAGACCGGACGGCGCCAGAATGCTCGATGCTGATCTTGGGGATCAATATCTTCTTCGTGCGGTGTCATTCCAACGATCTTCACGAAACCGCCGGCTGGGATAGCCTTAATTCCGTACTCGGTTTCGCCGCGTTTAAACGACCACAGCGTGGGCCCAAAACCTACGAAGTAGCGGGTGACTTTCATCCCGAATGCTTTGGCAAAAATCATATGCCCCGCCTCGTGGAGACATACCGAAACCAAAATTCCGAGCGCGAACAGCGCAATTCCGGCGACAAACCAACTCATGTCTGTCTAAGCCCTCCATCGCCAGTAATGATTGATTGCGCTTGGCCCCGCGCCCAGTTCTCCGCCACAAGCACATCCTCTACCGTACGGGGCTCATCAAAGCTCGGCGCAGCCGACAGCACCTCGGTGATCGTCGGCACAATGCTGCTGAATTTCAGACGCTCCTGTCTAAACGCCGCGACGCACTCTTCATTGGCGGCGTTGTAGATCGCGGGATTACAACGCCCGGCTAAACCAGCGCTACGTGCCAATGCCACAGCCGGAAATACCTGCTCATCCAATGATTCGAAGTGCCACGTGGTAGCGGCCGCCCGCGCACCTTGCCAATCCCAACTCGCACTCCGACTGGGCGGAACATGCAGCCGATTAGGCCACGTAAGAGCGAGGCCGATGGTGAGCTTCATATCGGGTTGGCTCAGCTGGGCGATGGTCGAACCATCACAAAACTCCACCATAGAGTGCACGAGGGACTCTGGGTGCACTACCACGTCGATGTCGTCGTAGCCCACGTTGTATAGCTCGTGAGCTTCGATCAGCTCTAGGCCTTTGTTCACCAGCGTCGCCGAATTCACGGTGATTACTGGCCCCATGCTCCAGGTGGGGTGTGCCAAAGCTTGCCGCAGCGTGACGGCTTCGAGCTGCTGGGCGGTATAGCCACGAAACGGACCACCGCTAGCGGTAAGGATCAACCGTCGCAGCTCTTCACCTCGACCCGCGCGAAGGCACTGCAGCAACGCGGTGTGCTCTGAATCCACCGGCACGAGTTTGGGCCCAGATGCGAAATCTGACCGGCTCGACGCCGCTTGGCTGCCGACTGCGAGCGCAGCACGCACCAACGGCCCCCCGGCCACCAACGATTCCTTATTAGCAAGCGCTACCGTGCGTCCGGCGTGCAGCGCGGCCAACGTGGGAGCCAGACCCACCGATCCGGTGATGCCGTTGAGCACAACATCGGCTGGCCAGGTCGCCAGCTCGCTTGCGGCTTGCGGACCGGCGAGGATCTTCGGTAGCGGAAGCGAACCGCGCGCATGTCCTCGCTTGTGAGCATGCGTGTGCAATGCAAGCTGTAGATCTTGCGCCGCGGTAGCGCTGTTTATCGCGACCGCGGCCGCGCCGGTGATTAGGGCTTGCTGGGCAAGCAGCTCAATGTGCGCGCCGCCAGCCGCTAACGCCACAACTCGTAGTTCGTTCGGGTGGGAGGCGATCACGTCCAGCGCCTGTACACCCACCGAGCCGGTCGAACCCATAACGACCACATCGCGCATACGGCCAGTCTGCCGTATTTAGATTACAGATTCGGGCTCCGGTCTCGGCTTCAGCTCGCGTCTTTCCGACAACTTGGCACAAGTTGTCGGAAAAGGGGTAGGGCAGAGGTAGCAGTTACTTATTGGCGAGATAGTCGTTAGGTGAGATAACAGGCAGATACACCTGTCTACATCTAGTACTTAACTAAAACAAATACTATCTAGCGCAGGCTCTACCATGCGCTATACGCCATGTGCCGGTAAAGGGAGTACAGGGGGTCCTTATTGTGACGATGGTGGTAAACCGCCGCGAACGAGTACGCGCCGCGACAGTTCAAGAAATAAAAGACGTCGCACGGGCACAGTTGGTGACACTCGGCCCCCATGCTGTCTCACTGCGTGCTATCGCACGGGAAATGGGCATGACCGCACCAGCGCTGTACCGGTACTTTCCCAGTTTCGACCATTTGGTAAAAGCTCTCGTCAACGACATGTATGACGAGGTGCATGCCGCCATGGTGCGCGCGAGAGACAACGTTGAAGTCGGCCACACTCAGGCCGACAATGTGAAGGTCGGCCACGCTGGAGCCGACAATGCTGCGGCACAGCATTCCAAGCAACGCTTGATCGCCGTCAGCCAGGCATTTCGCCGCTGGGCTGTACAACATCGCGCGGAATTTGGCTTACTTTTTGATAGCCCGCGGACCGTTGGTTGTATCGCCGGGCAAGAATCCGGGACAGGGCCATCCGGCGCGGCGCGATGCAGCTACATCCTGATCGAAATTTTTGAGCAGCTATGGCAACAGCAATCCTACGTTGTACCCGCACCTGATGAAACCGCTACGGCACTACTTGAGCAGCTGTCTGTTTACCGCACAGCCGTTGTAACCCTACTTCCGGTGGGACCACTCAACGTCGCGATGAGCGTCTGGCTGCGCATATTCGGGTTGGTGAGTCTGGAGATTTTCGGACACATCCCCTTCGCCCATCACAATGCCGAAGCGTTTTTCTCTCAGCAGCTCTCCGACATCATGGCTGGGCTTGACGCAGGCCTACCTGGCACGCCCAGCTAATTACTCGGCGTGATAAGGGTGCGTTAGGTATTGCGATTCTAGACAGCGCTACGGCCGCCTTCTGCGAGCGGCTGTGACCGGATCTCTGGGCCCTTGGAGGTCAGGCAGCGGCCAGATTCGAGATCCCACTTCCAGCCGTGCATCTGGCAGGTGAGCACGCCGGCGTCAATATTGCCGAACTTGCTTAGGTCGGCCTTCAAATGCGGGCAGCGCCGCTGCATCACCCAGTTATCGAGCGTGATGTCTTCGTCGTCAACGCTCTGTTCGGCAAACCAGCCTTCAGCATAGTTGATACGTTCTTCGCTCAGGCACTTAAAGAACGTGTATACGAACTCGTTGTAGGGCCCAACTCGCTTCGCCGAGAATCGGCAGGACAGAAACAGACTGTTCACCCAGTCGATCTCGCCGATGGAGACGATGTACTCCAGCAGCGCCCGCTCGGTAGTAAAGCTGTATCGGCAGCTCTCTGCGTTGTATGGACGCACTTGACGCGTCGGGAAATCGATCACGAAGTCCACGTCACCGCGCTCGGGGTCGGTAGCAAGGAATCGAACCGGACCGCCCACGCCGTCGGCTATGCGCTCAGATTCAGACAGTATCTGCTCCAGCCACGGCGTCAGCTCGGCCAACACATCCAGATCAGGCTGCGCCCAGCTGGCTTTCTGCTCTAGCAGCGCGGGAAGCTTGCGCTGCTGGTACTCGCGCAGATACTCAGCCTTGTGGCTGAAAATCCGCGCCACGTCAGGCTCGGGGATCGGATGGCGCACCGGACAGTCCGGTTGCGATAAATCCGCCTCCGAACCCGGAATCAGCACTCGGCAGTTGTCGTAGCCCCGCTCAACCATGAAGTCGGCGAAAACCCGCTGATCAGGAAAAATGTTGCCCGGATCGTCGAAAATATCGTTGAGGTGCCACAACTGCGGATCCAAAAAGCACGGCGGACCGGCGATCGGAAACACCCAACTAGCCTTCAAGTCGTCGATGTAGCGCAGCGTGCGGTCGAGCTGACGCGCTCGTTTCTGCTCACCGAAGACGCGCTTGGCTTTCTCCGGCAAGTCATACACCATCGGGTACCAGATCGCGCCGGAGTACTGCAGTAGGTGGGCATCGACGTGACCCAGCTCGGCGAATGCGCTCAGCTCAGTGGGGCGAGCATCGTTTTGGTTCAGCAGGATCGCGTTGCCATCAGACAACCACAGCGACGAATCACCGATAGGCCCATCAGTCGGCGAAGTCAGCGCCTGAATCATCACCCGCAAGCCGTCGAGTTCGGTGACCTCGCCACTGACGGTACGTACAAAGTGGCGAAAGCCTACGTCGTGCAACGCGTCGTACAGCTCATCGGTGGGGTATTCGGGGAGCAGCACAGTGGCGTCGGTAGAGATCCAGCGCTTCAGGTGCTCGGAGTCATAGTGGTCCCGGTGTAGATGCGACACATAGAGGTAGTCAGCTCGGCCAAAGCGGGCCCAATCCAGCTCGCTGTTATCCGGAAAAGGAAACCATGATCCGAAATATGCTGGCGACACCCACGGGTCACACAACACCGAACCAGCTGCTGTCTGAATGTAGGCGCTGGCATGCCCTAAGCCTGTCACTCGCACGAAACACGACCTTACGGCATAGGGAGCAGCGCGTTTTTGCCAAGTTAAGAGAACTTGTGGCAAAAATTTTTATCGCGCACCCCGGCGTAAGGTTGAGCACCACTATGCATTCACCAGCAACGTCGCATCCGCCTACTGACGATGTGTCTACCACGCAGCATTACTTCACGCGGCAGCCCGAAGTTTCCAGCAAGCCTGGCATCGCCACGCTTGCGCTACCCGATGGCATTTTCCGATTCACCACCGATACAGGCGTCTTCTCCCACGCCGCGATCGATGCCGGTACCCGGTTTCTGTTGCAGCACGCGCCAGCCGTACCACTGTCAGGAGACGTGCTCGACCTTGGCTGCGGGTATGGTCCCGTTGCCGTGGTGTGGGGCGCCCGCAAGCCTGAGGCGACGGTCTGGGCGGTCGACACTAACCAACGCGCGCTTGAGCTCACGGCCGCCAACGCCGCCGCGGCCGGCTGCGCCAACGTTACAACTAGTCAGCCCGACGATGTTCCATCGCAGATTCGGTTCGCGGCGATATATGCCAATCCACCGATCCGGATTGGTAAGGGTGCGCTGCGATCCATGCTCATCACGTGGCTAGACAGGCTCCTGCCAGGCGGCGCGGCTTATCTGGTGGTGCATCGGCATCTGGGCGCGGACTCTCTCACTCGGTGGCTCACCAGCAGCGGCTACTCGACGCAACGAGAACGTTCCAGCAAGGGGTACCGCCTGCTGTGCGTACAGGCAGCGGCTGAACCCTCGGTAAACGTTGACCAACCAAGACACCACGTCGAAGACGAGAAGGGCTTACGGTGAGCGCACACAGCGGTTTACGTGACGCTATACCTCCGCAACTGCGCCAATTAGGTGGTACCGACCTCAAGCGGCTGCACCGCGACTGGAAACGGCGTCCGCATCCACGATTGGCGCTACTGCTGGAGAACGTCGCCAGCCCGTTCAACATTGGCAGTATCGTGCGTACCGCGGCCGCCTTTGCCGTTGACCGGCTCTACGTGGTGGGGCGTGGCGATGAGCTGAACAACTCGAAGATGCAGAAGATCGCGCTGGGCACGGAGCGTTTTCTGAGCTGGGAGTACTACGCCAGCGCTGGGGAGGCGCTAGGTGCCGCGTGCGCGGAGGGCTTCAGCCTCGTTGCCCTGGAGCTTACGGCGGGGGCGGTGGCTCTGCATGAGACTGATCTAGACCGCGACATCTGCCTGGTGGTGGGTCACGAGGATCGTGGCGTGACGCCGGCAACGCTCGCTGGTTGCGAGCTGGCCGCGTTCATTCCGCAGCTGGGCAAGGTGGCTTCACTCAACGTGGCGAGCGCCACCGCGATCGGTTGTGCTGAGGCGCGCCGGCAGTCCTGGCAAGGCAGTCGGAGCGCTGAGCTCCCAGTTGAACCCGACCGTCCCGCCGGCTGAGACCGGTACGCTCGGCCAGCCCGCGCACTCGACGATCAGACCGAATCTCCTCAGCCCAACGGATTAATCTGCTCCAATGTTGCGGTGTTTGACCTGAGCAAAGATTCAGCCCGGCCTACGATGGACTTCATTACCGTACAGCGCCGGAGGCTCCCGATGAGATCACGTCTGTTGCCCAAGCTGTCGGCTATAGCCGCCGCGCTCCTGTTCGCTGGGATGATCGCACCAACATCCATGACGCCTACCGGGCCAAGCGGAAACACCACTAAGTGGACCACACAAGCTCAAAGCTCCAGCGAACAGCGCGAGACCCTGCGGTATTGGACCCCACAGAACATGGCTGCGGTCAGGCCGATGCCAATTACCGTGCAGGAGACAACCGCGTCGCCACGCTCAGCCCCGTCCAACTATTTGGCAAGCCCCCCACGCGAAATGGCCGCAGGGCCGTCGATGGTCGCGGCGCGTCCAGTGGCGAGCAAGTGGACCGCGCCGGGCGCACTCCCCAACACTGTGGGGAGGATCTACTTTAGCTCTGGGCGCTCCGACATGAGCTGCAGTGGGTCAGTGGTGAACTCCCCGAACGGAGGTGTTATCTCCACTGCCGGGCACTGCTGCAAAGAGCCGGGAGGTGCGTTTCACACGCACTGGGAGTTCCTACCCGGACACAACAGTGCCAGCGAGGCACCACTTGGACGCTGGCCGGCACGCCAGCTTTTCACCACCACCGGATGGGGGCTGCGCGGTGACCATCGTGGAGACGCATGTTTTGTGGCGGTAGGAACCCGCAACGGCCAGCACATTGCGGATGCGGTGGGGGCGAACCTTGTCTCCTTTAACGCACCCGCAGGCATCCCGGTACATGCCTTTGGGTACCCAGGAAAGCTAGGCGACGGCCAAACGCTCTACTACTGCAGTGGAGCTACCTGGACTGCCGAGAGAACCAACGTAGGTATTGACTGCACCATGAAGAACGGCTCCTCGGGTGGGCCGTACTTAGCCGATTTCGACGGCAATCACGGCACGGTCGTCTCCGTAGTTAGCCACGGCCCCAACGGCCCGGAGGAAATAGGCCCGCGCTTTGATGCCAGCATAAAAGCGGTGTATGACGCAGCTGGGGCCGCTTGATAGCGCAGCCATGCCACTTCACCGGTAGATGCCGAGTTCCGCTTTGCCCTATAGCAAAAATAAACACTACTAATTGTGGCAATTCGGCAATCCGGGGCCGCGAAGCCTCCAGTGCCTTCAGTACTGTGTCAAGTGTCGACACCCTCGTGTGGACCCTTATACATCCGCAGCAACACCTAAGCCTGCGATAGCAGCTACTCGGACTACCTGCATTAGAGAGAGATTGATCTAAACATGGTGAAAAAGCGTATTCGCTTGATCGTGTTACTGACCGCGGCCGCCGTCGGCCTTGTTGCTGTCCCCGCCTCAGCGCAGGCGCTCCTGGGAGACAACAGCGAAAGCCCGCTACCTGCCCTCGGCAAAGTGACCGATTCAAAATTGCCCAAAGGCCTCAATTTGGAGGAAATCACGCGTGGCGACCAACTCACGCGTGATCACTGGACGCCAAAAACCATGGCGGCCGCCAGCCCTATGGCGCTCCCCAAACTGCACACGGCGACCGGCGGAGCGGATCCCAACCGCATGCTGCCCGGCCAAAGCAAGCCCGGCCAGGGTATGCCGTCTACCTCCGACCTTCCGGATCTCAGTGGTCTCCCCAATCCAGCTCTGCATGACGGGGTCCTCGGCGATCAAACTCTCGGTAGCCGGGACCTCAAAGGCAAGCTTCTTGCCGCCCCGAGCGGCACTGGTCACTCCCTCACCGGCGCAGGGCAGCCAACTACCCTAAAAGCCGCCAGTACAACCAGCGCAGAGTCCCAGCAATGGTCAGGTAGTGGAGCAATCGCCAAGAGCATGGGCGAGGTCTTTTTCACTAGAAACGGTCAGGACTTTACTGGCTCGGCCACAGTCCTGAAATCGTCCTCGAACCTGAAAAATCATAAAGACATAGTGGTCACGGCTGCGCACAATATAGAGGACCAACAGGGCAACCGTGCCACCAACTGGATGTTCGTCCCCGGTTACCACAACGGCAACAAGTCCTTAGGCGAGTGGACTGCCCGCGAACTACAGATGCCTTCCGGCTGGACGCGCAATCACGATGAGGACTCCGATGTCGGCTTTGCCGTCATGAGCCCGCTACACGGTAGGCACATTGCTGATGTGGTGGGTGGAGAGAAGATCGGTTTCAATACCAGTAAAGACGTGAGTGTCTCCGCATTCGGTTATCCCGGATACAGGGGCGAGAGCCTCAAGGTATGCAGCAATAAAGTCACCCGACCCAATGCGCGGAATCGTCAAGCTACCGCCCGAGCAATTGATTGCAATATGCCCAAAGGGGCCTCGGGTGGCGCCTGGTGCTGGTGGAAGGACAAGAATCACTCCGATTGCACAATAGTGTCGGTGACCGCCTACTCTTACGATGACGAGATGAGCGTAATATACGGACCGCCTCTGGGTGACGAGGCCAAACGGACATACGAGAAGGCGCAGCGTCTCTAAACAGCGACCTTCGCAGTAACCACTGCAGATACCCGCCCCCAATTGGGGGCGGGTATCTTATTGTTCAAAGCTTTTCGACAAACTAACGCCTACCCGTTACGTGCTCGGAGTTCCCTATGTCAGCAGATGAGATCCTCTCGGCCGATCAGCGTAAACCGGAGAACATCGCGGCGTGGCGCTATGGATGGCTACTAGCCGCGGCGCTCATCGCTGTGATGCTGTTCGGCAACCATGAGGGTCAGGTAGAAAACGTGTGGCTGATCGGCATAGTAGGAGCAATCCTCGCCGGCCTAACCGCCGACCGTTACCTACGTAAACGCGGCATCAAGTAGTTGTTGCGTATCCACGCGGCCCCTGATGAGCAGGCATTATCGGCAATATATGCAAATTACAGTCGTGGGCACCCGTCAGGTGGATGCATCGCAAGGCCGCAGGAGCCGCCGCGTGCTTAAGGGCACGCAAGGCGACGAGAACGTAGCGAGGCGCCGCCTGACGGGGCGCTCCTACCCCATGCGCCGGCGAAACAACTCCCTCATCTCCGCCAGTGCGGCGTCAACTTCCTGCTCGAAGTAGCCGCGTTGCACTAACGTGAACTGTCTCGGGTCGAAATCTGCGTCCGTTACCGTGGCGCTGGCTTGACCGCCCATGGCCGCGGCTATGGCGCCCCAGAGCCGGTCTACTTGAGAAGGCTCGTAGCCGCTGCCGAATCGGCGCAACTTGAATGTCTGCTGTAGATGAGCTAGAGCGTCTTTGTCGTTTTGGGTGAACGGTGAAACATCGCCACCGTAAGTGGGAACCTCGAGCGTCATTTCAGTTTTACCGTGCCGCGGAGCGTAAGGGTCCACAACTGGGTTGGGGACTTGACGCCCAGGTGAAATGTTCGTACCGCCGGAGCTGGTGTCGGAGTTGCCCCGGACGCTCGACGCAGCGGCTTGCGCGTCAGCGCTCCATTGAGGCGCCCCGGCAACTGGGCTCAGCGTAGGCCTAGGTGTGACGTTTCGAGTCCGGGGTCGCGCCATCGGGGCCGGCGGGCTTGCGGGGCTGGGTGTAGGACGTGAACGAGGTGAGGACTCCACAAAGTGCGTTGAGGCGCCCCGGGAACCCCGTTCGGTGGCACCCACCCGATCGCTGGTGCTATGGGAGCCCAAATCGGCGAAGGATAGCTCACCATCGGTGCTGCCGGAGCGATACACACCGGGTGCGAGACTGACGTCATCTTCAGCTTTGCGCTGCGGATGATTCTGAGCACTGGGACCGGCGGGCAAAGCAAGGGATTTTCGCTGGCCGAGTGCTGGAAACCCGCTGGATCCGCGAATTGAGCTCGGGTCGTCTACCAGCTCCTCGAGCTGTCGTTCTAGGCGATCCAGTTCCATGTCGACATGCCACTCGTCATAGCCACCCCAACGAGTCTTGAAGATAATGTCGCGAACTTCGTCTGGCCCGACAGGGTCGTCAACATCCTCACCAGCAAGTGTGGCCTCTACGCGGTCCAAAAAGTTATCGACCTCGTCCACCTTATATCCACGACGCAACGCACGCCGCTTGAATCGCTGGCCCCGTTCCATGCCTGACACACTCCTCAACTTACCTTGCAGCCAATACCGCAAGGCATAGGACAGTACATAACGCCACACACATCCGCTAAATTACGGGCACAAACCACGTAAGTAGCAGGTATGCCACTGGTGCCGCAACCAAAAAGGAATCACATCGATCCATAACTCCGCCGTGCCCTGGTAGCAAGCTACCCATATCTTTCACGCCTACGTCCCGCTTTATCAGCGATTCCGTTAAATCCCCCACTGTGGCTGCCGCCGCAACGACCACACCAAAGATGACACCCTGCCACCAGAGGCCGCCAAGCGCCAACACCAGCACGGCCAGACCTACTAACCCACTCGCCGCTAGCGAGCCTGCCGCACCTTCCCAGGACTTACCCGGGCTGATACTCGGGCACATTCGATGCCGGCCAATCTTCGAGCCAACCAGATACCCGCCGATATCGCTAGCTACAGTAGCCCCTATTAGTGCCAATACACGAACGGCTCCATCCGCCGGAGCCAGCAATAGCACCATAAAACCGGCCAAAAACGGCACATAAGAGGCCGTAAGTGTGGCGCTGGCAACATCGCGGGCGTATCCGATTGGGCCTTCCGGTAACCGCCATAGCATCACTGCAATTATCGTGACTACCCAACCGATCATTAGAGCCTGACCGCCGGTCCACCAGACCAGCGGCACGGTCCCCACTCCGCCCACCAGTAGCGGCGCCAGCGGGGGGTGTGCGCCACTGTGCTCGAGCGCGCGTACCAGTTCCCATGTGGCGACAGCTACCGCAAGTGCAATGATGGCCAAAAAAGCCGGACGAAACAGCAGCAGAGGCAGTAGGGCAACTCCCGCCATACCCCCGCCAACCAATGTGGCTACCGCCAGGTTTCGCTTTCCAGAGCTTTCAGCCGACGAGGCTCCGGCAGGTAATGCCCCTACGGCCCCCGATGCCCTAGCGGATGAGGTGTACGTGCTGCCGAAACGGGCACGATGTCGGCCCACGTGCCGTCGTGGCGACACCGGATCAGGCGCCTCCCGCATCGTGTGCGGGGGGAGCCGTTGCGGCATGGCCGGAGTGGGCACAGAACCCTAAACCTCAAGCAGTTCTGATTCCTTGTGCTTCATGAGCTCATCGACGTGATGCACGTGCGCAGCGGTAGCGTCATCGAGCTCTTTTTCTGCTCTACGAACCTCGTCTTCGCCCGCCTCGCCATCTCGCTGAATGCGGTCAAGCTCCTCTTTAGCCTTGCGGCGGACATTCCGGATGGAAACTTTGGCATCTTCGCCTTTGGTCCGAGCCACCTTCACTAGGTCACGTCGACGCTCCTGCGTCAACTGCGGAAACACCACACGCAGAATCGTGCCATCGTTGGTGGGGTTAACCCCTAGATCAGAGTCGCGGATCGCTTTTTCCATGGGAGCAAGCAGCGACGCGTCGTAAGGCTTGACTACGGCCATACGCGGCTCAGGAATACTGACCGAAGCCAGTTGCGGCAACGGTGTGGGTGCTCCGTAATAGTCCACCGAGATTTTGCTGAACATACTGGGCGCGGCACGACCGGTGCGGATCGCCCCAAGGTCTTCCTTGGCGACTTCGATTGCCTTGTCCATCTTCTCTTCTGCCTCGAGAAAAGCTTCCTCGATCACGATTGCTTCCTTAGCTAGGCGAGATGCAAATTCTAAAGGTCTGACTGAATGACTGTTTCTCAGGTCTGAGCTGAGTGGCTGTCAGTTGGTTTCTGCCAAGGCAGAGGCGACGCCGCGTACGTCAAGTGGAGCGCTAGCGGAACGGTACGCAAGGAGCCGATAACGCCGGCAGGGGCCGACTGACAGTTACATTATTAGCGTACCGATCTTTTCACCCCTTACCGCACGGGCGATATTTCCGTCCGTGAGCAGATCAAATACGACCATGGGCATGTGGTTGTCTTTGCACAGGCTTATCGCCGTAGCGTCGGCGACTTGCAAACCACGGCTGAGCACTTCGGCGTAGCCGAGTTGGTCAAATTTCACCGCGTTCGGAAATTTTTTCGGATCCGCGTCGTACACCCCGTCTACCTGTGTCGCCTTGAGTACTACCTGCGCCCCGATCTCCAGCGCCCGCTGCGCCGCCACGGTATCGGTAGAGAAATACGGCATTCCAGTGCCGGCCCCAAAAATGACTACGCGCCCTTTCTCCAGGTGCCGAATAGCGCGGCGCGGAATGTATGACTCAGCAACCTGGCTCATGGTGATAGCGGTTTGCACTCGGGTATCGATTCCGAGCTTCTCCAGGAAATCTTGCAGCGCAAGACAGTTCATCACTGTGCCAAGCATGCCCATGTAATCCGAGCGCGCCCGATCCATACCCCGCTGGGACAACTGAGCGCCACGAAAGAAGTTACCGCCGCCGACCACTATGGCCAGTTGCACGCCAGCACGAACGACGTCAGCGATTTGACGGGCGATCGTCTGGGCAACGTCGGGATCAACGCCGAGACGACCGCCACCAAACACTTCACCGGAAAGCTTGAGGAGCACCCGCTGCCAACGGTGTTGGTTACGGCCCTCCCCAGCCAGATCGGCATGATCTCCCATGTGGCTCCCTAAATTATTCAGTACTAGAGCGACCGCTACCGCCCGACTTCAAGGCGAGTAAACGCCGTCACAGTAGCGCCAGCGGCATCCAGTACCGCTCGAACGGTTTTCTTGCTGTCTTGCACGGACGCTTGCTCCAACAGCACCGAGTCCTTGAAGAACCCGTTAAGCCGACCCTCCACGATTTTGGGGATAGCACCGTCAGGTTTGCCTTCTTCCCGAGTAGCCTGTTCGGCTATGCGGCGTTCGCTGGCCACGACCTCGGCTGGTACCTGCTCGCGGGAGACGTAACGCGGTCGCATGGCGGCAATCTGCATAGCCGCACCACGAGCGGCAGCCGCGGCATCGTCAGCGCCACTGGATTGAGCGGAGGCAGTAGCGGAGTGGTATGCCACCAAAACGCCTACTTGAGCGGGTAGATCAGAGTTGCGCTTGTGCAAATACACCGCGACTGGTGCGTCGAGTACCACCACCTGACCCACAACTATTTTCTCGCCAATCACCACCGATGCGGCCTCAATAGCTTCGGCAACGGTGCGCCCATCGGGCAACGAGGCGGCTAGCAACTCCACGGCGTCAGCGGGACGAGTAGCATCGGCCGCCGCTACTACTTGCTCACCTAGCTGCTGGAATTGCTCGTTTTTGGCGACAAAATCAGTCTCACAGTTGAGCTCCACCAGCGCCGAGCCAGCATGAGCAATAAGACCATTCGCGGCGATGCGACCCGCACGCTTTCCGACATCCTTCGCGCCCTTGACGCGGAGGATCTCAATAGCCTTGTTCACATCGCCAGCGGACTCTTCTAACGCCTTCTTGCAATCCATCATGCCGGCCGCGGTTATTTCGCGAAGTCGCTTCACATCCGCGGCGGAAAAGTTACCCATAGCTCATCTTTCTTTCTCGTCTTCCCAGTGTTGGGTTAAAGCATTGGCGCGCGCTTACTTGCTTGCGCCTTCGAGTAGTTCACGCTCCCACTGAGCCAGCGGCTCATCAGAACCCACTTCAGCGGCTTCTGGTTTGGCATCGGACTCGGCGGCGCCAGCACGAGCTAAGAGGCCATCGGCCACTGCGTCGGCAATCACTCTGGTGAGCAGGCCGGCACTGCGAATCGCGTCGTCGTTACCCGGAATGGGGTAGTCCACGTCATCTGGGTCGCAGTTGGTGTCCAACACCGCGATGACTGGAATTCGGAGTTTGCGGGCTTCCTTGACGGCAATGTGTTCTTTCTTTGTGTCAACTATCCACACAGCGCTGGGAAGTTTCTGCATGTTACGCAGGCCGCCGAGAGTGCGCTCCAGTTTGGTCTTCTCCCGGTGAAGCACCAAAGCTTCTTTTTTGGTGAGCACATTCTCTCCACCGGTCTCTTCAATGATTTCGAGCTCCTTGAGGCGCTGCAGCCGCTTGAACACGGTGGAGAAATTTGTCAGCATGCCGCCGAGCCAGCGTTGATTAACGTAGGGCATGCCCACACGTTGCGCTTGGGCGGCGATGGCCTCTTGGGCTTGTTTTTTGGTGCCGATGAACAGAATGGATCCACCATGCGCGACTTTTTCACGAATGTATTCGAAAGCACTGTCGATGTAGCCTAGGGTCTGCTGTAAATCGATGATGTAAATGCCATTGCGGTCGGTGAAGATGAACCGCTTCATCTTCGGATTCCACCGACGAGTTTGGTGGCCGAAATGCACGCCGCCCTCTAAAAGTTGACGCATAGTTACTACAGCCATGGCAGTGCCATGCCTTTCTCTCACGCGGGCAGGCTGCCCGCTCCTCGGTTGTCGCGGTACACCAAACGATGCCCGCCCTAGCACCTAGAGCCAACCGTGGCGGGCCCGAAAAATTCAGGACCGAGGAGGCAAGCCGTGTTCTAGGTGCGCGTTAGTCGGATTTGCGAAGCAAATCCGCTGGTGGTGTTGTGGATTTGCGAAGCAAATCCGCTGGTGGTGTTATGGATTTGCGAAGCAAATCCGCTGGTGGTGTTATGGATTCGCTTTGCAAATCACTGATTTAGTACTCCTAGACCGACTAACGCCGGTCCGTCGGTGGCACAGCTGTGCTACCGAGGGGAAGTATACGGCGAGAGCTCATCGTGGGCCATACCAGGCTCGTCGGATGCTCCTCGGCCTCATATCCACAGACTTGCTGGAAGTGCACAGACAGCCACCCCGATCTGGCAGCGTGTCAATTTTCGCGACAGGATCACCGGATGCGCGTGGTGCTGTGTGGCTTACTTATGCTGCTGATGACTGGCCCAGTGATTAACCCAGTGGCTAACCCGGTGGTCAGCGCGACAGCTAATCAGCTAGTGGCGAAATCACTGGATGCTCCGTTGCACGGTCCGTTCGTGCGGCCGGTCGACGGACCTATAGTGCGCGGCTTTCAACCCGGCTTGAACCGCTACTCAGCGGGACATCGCGGGGTAGATTTCGCAGCGTCCATCGGCGCCACAGTACGAGCCGCGGGAAACGGCACAGTGACTTTTACCGGAATGGTAGCCGGCCGCCCTGTGGTCTCCATTGAACACGCGACCGGTCTACAGACAACGTATGAACCGGTATTGGCAGTCGTGGCCGTTGGTCAATCAGTCAAGGTAGGCCAGACTATTGGAAAGCTGCTGGCTGGACATGTCGGCTGCACCACCGCGGCGTGCCTGCATTGGGGGCTACGACGTAGCACCTCCTCGGGTGAAACCTACCTCGATCCATTGCTACTGCTTGGGCGCGGCAAGGTACGGCTGAAGCCGCTCCATCCCGGCGACAGCTAGCGCGGAGCGAATTACGCCCGAGGGTGGGCTTGTTTAAACGCCGTACGCAGCCGCTCAACCGAGACGTGGGTATATAGCTGACTGGTAGCCAAGCTGGCATGTCCCAACAGCTCTTGCACGCTACGCAGATCCGCGCCGCCTTCCAATATGTGCGTGGCCATCGAATGGCGCAGGCCGTGCGGCGCAAGGTCTGGTGTACCCGGAACTCGCGCCAGAGCAGCGTGCACAACACGGCGGACTGTGCGCGGATCGACCCTAGCGCCGCGTACACCCAGCAACAGTGCCACGGAGGCGTCAGTACGCAGGGGAACCGCGGCTCGGGAGGCAGCATCACCGGAAGCACCGAGCAGTGCGGGCCGTCCCGCGCGGAGGTAGATATCCAGTGCATGCTGCGCCGGTATTCCGAATGGCACGCTGCGTTCCTTATTGCCCTTGCCGATCACGCGGAGCAGGCGACGATCGTTGTCGATCGAGGTGAGGTTGAGTCCGCACAGCTCGCTGACACGGATCCCGGTGGCGTACAACAGCTCGAGCATCGCTGCGTCCCGCAGCGCGGCTGGATCAATGTCTTTGCTATTGCAACTACCGGCGGGAAGCTCAGCCGCGCGCAGTACCTGGCTGGCCTGATCGGGGCGTAGCACCTCGGGTAGGCGCTGCGCAAGCTTTGGTCCCCGCAGCAACAGTGCGGGGTCGTGGCTCAGCTGTCCTCGGATATGCAGCCAGGCGGTAAATACCCGTGCGCCAGCTATTCGTCTGGCCAGCGTAGCGGGGCTGGCGTCGTCGTTACGGAGGTTAGCCAACCAACTACGCAGCGACACAAGGTCCAGCTTGGCTAGGCAGCGGGAGCCAAGGTGGTTTAGATGCTCCAACAAACTGGTCGCATCGCCCACATAGCCGCGCACCGTATGCGGCGCCAAACCCCGCTGGGCAGCTAGATGATGTTCGAACTCGCCGATCAACGCACTGACGTCGGCGGCGAGGTTCTCCCGAACAGTTCGCGACATTAGGCCATGATATCCGCGAAATGGGTACCCCAATGGGATACACATATGCAGGGGGTGTCACACATGCCGAGAGCAATCTGGACGGGCTCTTTGACTTTTGGGCTGGTGAACGTACCAGTTGGACTTTTCAGCGCGACTGAAGACAACAGTGTGCAGTTCCATCAGTTCGAGCGCGGAACATCAGATCGGATTCGGTACCAGCGAGTCAACGAGCGCACCGGAGAAAAGGTTGAGTACGCCGACATCGTCAAAGGCCATGAAATCTCTGATGGAAGCTATGTGGTTGTCGAGTCAGACGAGCTGGAAAAGATTGCACCAGGCCGTTCCCGCGCGTTGGAGATCACGGGCTTCGTTGAGGTTGAGACGATTGATCCGATCTATTTCCAGAAGAGCTACTATCTCGCGGCGCAAGGCGAGAACTACCAACGCACCTATGCGTTGCTGCTAGCCGCGCTGCGGGAGACCAAACGGGCCGGTCTTGCCTCGCTGGTGATGCGTGGTAAAGAATATCTGACCGTGATCCGCGGAATGGATGACGTCATCGCCCTACAGACTCTGCATTTCGCCGGTGAGGTTCGCAATGTCCGTAGCTATCTGGGGCTAACCGGCGAGTCCCCCACCTTCACAGGCAAAGAGCTCACTACAGCCAAGCAGCTCATCGAGGCATTGAGTATGGACTTTCAGCCAGAGGACTATCACGACACCTATCGCGAGCGCGTCGAAAAGCTCATTGAAACCAAACGGGAAGGAAAGGCCATACTCTCAGAATCCGCGCCCGCGCAAGCAACCAATGTCATTGACCTCATGGAGGGATTGCAGCGGAGCGTGGCAGAAGCAGGGGTGGCTAACAAAGGCAAACGCCCCTCAACTAAGACCCAGAGTCAACGCGGCAGGAGGAAAGCAGCATGACCCTCGATCAAAAGTTGGATGGAAATCTTTTGGTAATCGATACCGATTCAGCGGCCGCGCGAACCCGCGTAAACGTCTGCGGAGAATGTGCCCACGATTGGGACCACTGCCACTACGCGCTAGTCGTGCACGCCACCGGCGAGCTCGAATGCGCCGAGGGTAGCTGCCCCCTTATTGCCGAGGTCCATAGCCACGTCGTGGCCTGTGACGAACTCATACCACCCTGCAAGTGCTACTGAGGGCTCTGCTGCTGGGGCTACCTTCCAAAGTATTACCGAGGTAGTCGTGGGCCTTGGAGCAGCAACGGCTCCATCAGGTCACCGCTATCAGCAATGCGAGTCAACACATCCTGATAGGTAAAGCTCAACTCATCCGGAACGCGGCAAGCTGCGACCTCCTCCCAGGTCACCGGAGTAGAAACAGTGGCGCACGGACGAGCACGGAGCGAATATGGCGCCACTGTAGTCTTCGCCGGGTTGTTCTGGCTCCAGTCGATGAACACCTTCCCCGGTCGCAGCGATCGAGTCATCCGGGAGATAACCGCGTCTGGGCACTGCACCGCTAGTTCGTTGGCGATCGTGTGGGCGTAGGCGCTGGTCCGCTCCGGAGCCGATACCTGTACTGGGGCATACAGCTGCATGCCTTTGGAGCCGCTGGTCTTGGCATAGCTAGTCAACCCGTCGGCGGCCAGGCGCTCCCGTAGTCGCAGCGCGACCGCGCAACACTGCACTATGGTTGCGGGCGCGCCCGGATCCAAATCGAATACCAGCAGATCCGGGAGGCGTCGGCCACCACGCGGACCGATAGTCCACTGCGGCACATGCAGCTCTACACCCGCCAGGTTGGCCACCCATACCAAGCCCGCCAAGTCATTGATGAGCGCGTATCCCGGCGGGTCTTCCCCGCCCCCCGGTGAGGCGGAAATAGCACACGTACGCAGCCACGACGGCGCATGTCGAGCGGCATTTTTGTCGAAAAAACCTGGCTTGCCAACGCCGTCTGGGCAACGAAACATAGTCAGCGTACGGTTGACTAGATGCGGAAGCAGCACGGAAGCCACGCGCCGGTAGTAGTCAATAACTCCCGCTTTGGTAAGCCCCACCTCAGGATAGAGCTCTTTGTCCAGGTTGGACAACGCAAGCTTGTGCCCGTCTACGTGCACCGTTACTTCGGCGGTCATCAGCTTTACCCCGTCTCAACAGGGAGTGTGCGGACTTGTGTGGGCGTTTTATCTGACCGTAGGCCGCGCCAAGCAGCGTGGCGGAGCCGGCCGTCGGAGGTCATCGTGCGGTACCGCACCTCTCCCACTAACTCTGGACGCACCCATTGCGCCCCGCGTATTCGATCTCGTGGCAGCGGATCGGCAAATGGGGAAGTCTCCTGGTGTAGCGCCCGGAGTCGTTGAGTGAGCTGGACACGCGTACTGTCGCTGAACCCGGTGCCAACATCACCGATGTAGCGCAATCCGCCGAGTTCCGCCCCGTCGGCTGTGTCTCCCGAGGAGGGATACACCCCCAACAGCAGCGCACCCAGCTGCCCATGAAACTGCCCGGCACCTTCTCGCCAGCCCCCGATGACCACCTCTTGCGTCGTGAGGTTGACGACCTTAATCCAGTCAGCTGAGCGCAGACCAGCTTGGTATGACGAAGCAAGTCGCTTAGCCACCACACCTTCCAAGCCTTGTTTCCGACTAGCTCGTAGCACCGCCGAACCAGAGCCGGCGCTGGGTCCATCCTCTCCCAGCGCGACGGCGGACGAGTCGCGGTAGTACGGCGGCACCAGCCAGTGCGGGCCGGCCAACTCCAAGGACTCCAATAGCTCACGTCGCTGCCGGTAAGGCGTCTCTAGCTGGGAATGTCCATTCACCTGCAACAGATCAAAGATGAGGTAGCTCACCGGAACCTCACGCGCTACCCGCCGGATCTCGCGCTCATTGTCTAGGTGCATCCGGTGCTGCAACGCCCCGAAGCTGGGGCGGCCGTTTTGGTCGAACGCCACCAACTCCCCGTCCACGATCAGCTCAGTGCTCCCCAGCGCTTCGGCGAACGCTCGCAGCTCTGGGTAGCGATGCGTGATCTCCCGCTTAGTGCGCCCCCACGCCCGAGCTCGGCCGCCTTCGACTCTTACCAGCGTCCGCACGCCATCCCATTTGAACTCATACCCCCACTCGCCGGCCAGACCAGCATCCGATGGCAGATCGCCGGCGGTGGCTAGCATGGGTGAAATGTGCGGCGCGGCCTGCCGCTGCGGATCGGTTGACGGGTCCCGACGGCGGAGCAACCAGTTGTTTTCATTGATGCGAATTAGCAAGTAGCGACCGCGTACCCGGCGGCCGCGTAACACTACTTCAACGTGTCCCTCATCCCACTTCACCAGCTGATACGTACCGTGATCCCAGATGGAGACGGTGCCGCCGCCGTACTCACCGCGCGGAATCTCTCCCGCGAACGTGGCGTATTCCATGGGGTGATCTTCGGTGTGCACCGCCAAACGTTGCTGGCCTGGCTGGAGCGGAAGCCCTTTCGGCACAGCCCACGACACCAGCACACCGTCACGCTCCAGGCGGAAATCCCAGTGCAGTCGTCGGGCGTGGTGTTCCTGGACAACGAACCGCAGCGTGACGGCATGGCCGATGTCTTGACTGTCTGGGCTAGGTTTCGAATCGGTGCTTGGCTCAGGTATGGGTTCCGGAGTGCGCCCAGCGTGACGACGCTGCCGATACTGGGTGAGGTCTTTGGAAACTGTGGGGCCCTGTGACACTGGTGATACTCCAGCGGGAAAGAGCTAGCGAGGAGGCAATCGGGGGCAGACACGCGTTGTGGGGGCCGCCAAGGCGGCCCCCACAACGATGAAGCGGTATTACTTACAGGATGTCGATGTCGATGCTGAGGCCGCCATTGCCGCCGCCGCCATTGCCGCCGCCGCCGAATAGGCCGCCACTACGGTGATGCCGGTTTCCGTTCCAGTAGTTACGGTGCGAGTTTTCTGAATCGCGGGACGAACTCTCATTGTAGGAGACTGCATGGAAATACGTGACCTCGTTGTACGAGGTGCTCTGGCTGGAGCTCTGGCTGGAACTACTGTCACTGCCGCCGTTGGCAAGCGCGGGGGCTGAGGCACCTGCCACAATTCCCGTTACGAGGACTGTTGCGGCGGCTGCTTTTGCGAGTTTAGGAAAACGCATATGTTTACCTTCCATATCAGACGTTGCATGAATTCTCGAACTAGGTTAGTTGGAAAAACTCATGCAATGGATGTTGTTTCTCACTCGGACATTCGGAACTGTACCCAGCTTTAGATGGCTTACACACCAAGAATTACTGTAATTGAGATCACAACATATTGAGGTTGTTCCATTACGTCCCAGAAGGGTGTGCTATGCCGGCTATGCCGACATTACGATGGGAAACCACGGTAGACGCATCGATTGACCAGGTTTTCGCTTGGCATGAACGACCCGGTGCGCTGCAACGCCTGCTGCCACCGTGGGAACCGATTCGGGTGCGGTCCATCACCCCCGCCAGCGATTCGGCATCGCTGCTAGCTCCCGGAAGCCGGGTTGAGCTAGAGCTGACCCTGCCAATACCGATGCGCCCACGATGGGTCGCCGAGCACACCGAATACGAGCCGCCCATCCACTTCCGTGACATCGCGCGGAGCGGTCCATTTCGGCACTGGGAGCACCGCCACCGATTCGAACCGACCGCTGACGGTACCCGGGTCATCGACGAGCTCGACTACGAACTACCACTTGGACGGTTTGGGCAGTTAGCGGACCGCGCCGTACGCGCCCGACTGCACCGCGTGTTTACCTACCGGCACTCCCAGCTCGCCGCTGATCTCGCGGCGCACACACGCGCGGCGGCCGCTGGGTGCGGCAAGCTTCGGGTGGCGATTGCTGGAGCCGGCGGTCTCATCGGCTCGGCGCTGAGTGCGTTCCTGTCGGCTGGCGGTCATGACGTGGTGCACTTGGTCCGGCGCCCCCCGCGCCATGCACAGGAGATCTTCTGGGACCCAGCCCGTGGCGTACTCGATCCGGCCGATCTGGCCGAGGTGAATGCCGTGGTGCACTTGGCCGGCGCTTCGATTGCCGGTAGGTGGACGCGAACACGCAAGCGTGCCATGCGCTCCAGCCGAATAGCCGGAACTACATTGCTCGCCCAGGCCCTAGCCACCCTGGGCGCGGCGCGAAACGACAAGCCCGCGACGCTGATCTGTGGGTCGGCCATCGGATATTACGGGGCGCAGCGCGGCGACGAGCTACTCACTGGGGCCAGTGGCCCCGGTGAGGGTTTTTTGGCCGACGTCGTCACCGAATGGGAGCGAGCTACGCAAGCCGCTCGGACGGCCGGGCTACGCGTAGTGCACGTACGCACCGGGGTAGTGCAGTCACCTGCGGGAGGTGCCCTGCGGGCTCAGTTGCCGTTGTTCCGGCTCGGCGCAGGCGGACGAATAGGCCATGGCCGGCAATGGGTGAGCTGGGTCGGCATCGACGATGCTGTCGGACTGCTGCACCACGCCCTGACCACACCTTCGATCTCCGGCGCCATGAATGCCACAGCCCCCGAGCCGGTACGCAACCGCGACTATGCGGCGACTCTCGCGAGGGTGTTGGGACGGCCGGCCTTTTTGCCGCTGCCTCGGTGGGCTGCACAGCTCGCGCTAACGTCGGCGGCCGCCGACGAGATGTTGATGGCCAGTCAACGGGTCAAACCCCAGCTGGCTTTGGAGACCGGATACATCTTCCGGCATCCACAGTTGCAACTAGCGCTGCAACACCTGCTAGGCCGCTAACTTCTCTGGCCGCTAAGCTTCATCGCGGCACGAGGTAGCGATTTGCAGTGCCTCCCGCGCTCCCGCTCCCTTCCCGACAACTTGGTGCTCTCCCGACAACTTGGCACAAGTTGTCGTCCAGAGGCGCAGCAAATTACGTGATGAACTGCCATAAAAAGCATAATATGCGCGGGGAAATTTTTATGTCGCTGACCTGCACAGCGAAGAACGTGCGTACTCCTCTAAGCTCAGCGGCAACGAAAGGAGCGCGGATGCAGCCAGCAATACCGCAGGGGCCTCAATGGGGTCAGCCTGCACCGCCGCCGGGATACGCAGGGCCGGCGGCAATCGATCAACTCAATCCGTACGCGCCCATTCCCGGACGCATTGTTGTCGCCGGTCTGACCAAGCAGTTCAAGCGAATCCGGGCCGTTGATAATCTGTCCTTTACCGTGGAGCCGGGCAGCGTCACCGGCTTCCTAGGGCCTAACGGTGCTGGCAAGACAACCACGCTGCGCATGCTGCTGGGTCTGATCTCCACTACCTCCGGTGTAGCCACAATTGGCGGCCGCCCCTATCAAGACCTGGGGTCTCCGCTACGTACTGTAGGCGCGGCGTTAGAAGCGTCCAGCTTCCATCTGGCCCGCACTGGCCGCAATCACCTACGCATTCTTTGTGCGGCAGGCGGCCTTCCCGAATCCCGCGCGGACCAGGTGCTGCAGTTGGTCGGGATGACTCCCGCGGCAAATCGCAAGGTGAAGTCCTACTCCATGGGCATGAAGCAGCGGCTCGGGCTTGCGGCCGGACTGCTGGGCGACCCACAGGTGCTCCTGCTCGACGAGCCCACTAACGGTCTGGACCCCGAAGGCATTCGCTGGATGCGGGGATTCCTACGAGGCCTGGCCGCACAGGGCCGCACGATTCTGGTCTCGAGCCATCTGCTTGCCGAAGTGGCACAGACCGTGGACGACGTGGTGATCATCGCGCACGGCCAAAGCCGTCGGCAAGGCAAAGTCGCCGATCTCCTCGCCGAGGCAAAACAGTCCGTTCGAGTGCGCACCAGCCACGTTGACCAGCTGCTCACCGCGCTGGGAAGCCAAGCCGCGGTGCGGCGGACCAGTGCCACCGAGCTTTACATCGACAACGTGACCTCCAAAGAGGTTGGAAGGATCGCGCATCAGGCAGGCGTCGAGATTGACGAGCTATCTACTGTGCAGGCTGATTTAGAAGAAGTGTTCTTGCAGTACACGCGGACAGGGGCGGGAATTCGATGACAGGCTTGCTCCGCAGTGAGTACCTTAAGGTCGTCACCACAAAGGTGTGGTGGGTCATGTTGCTCGGGCTGCTGGGGGCAGTGGCACTCGCGCTGCTCGTCAACGGCGCCATCGTCACCAATGAGATCCAGCACGGACACGAAACACAATCGCTGAATACCTTGGCCGGGATGCTCTATACATCCGGCCAGTACTTTGGTGTGCTGTTTGCCGCCATCATCGGCACCTTGCTGATTACCAACGAGTTCCGACACCAGACCGCTACCGCAACATTTTTAGCGACCCCGAAACGAGTGAACGTCATCGTTGCGAAGTTCATCGTTGCCGTCGGCTGGGGTTTGCTGTATGCGCTCATCTGCACGGTGATTGCTATACCCATCGGCGCTGCGATCCTTAGCGGTCAGGGTGTTAGCTCCCAGCTGGGCGAAGGTGACGTGGTGAAAGTCATCCTGCTGAACCTGGTGGCGTTCGGAGTTTGGGCGGTGCTAGGTATCGGTATCGGAACGCTGCTACAGAATCAGGTTGGTTCGGTTGTCACATTGATCGTGGCGTTCTTTGGCAGCCAGCTGGTAGGAGGGTTGCTTTCAGCGGCGGGACAAGCCTGGAACCTCGATTGGTTAAGGGGGACGTTTTATTACCTCCCTTACGGCGCCACCCAGGTAATGACCAGCGCGGGTAAGTTAGACGCTCACGCGCCGGCATGGTGGGGCGGCATGCTCTTGGTGCTAGCTTACGGGGCGATAGCGGCTGCGTTCGGAAGCTGGCTTACCACTAAACGCGATATTTCGTAATCACCAAGCGACAACTTGTGCCAAGGTGGCCAACCCGGAGCACGTGCTACAAGCACGTCGGGCGACAACTTGGCACAAGTTGTCGCGATGAAAACCACCCGCGGCTCCGGCGCCGTAGCCGGCTTAGCGGTCGCCGCTACGGCCCAGTAACCTAGAAACGTGGCTACTGCAACTCATTCCTCACCTGCATCCAACCCTACCGACGACGAGAACTCGGCGACGTTAATTGCGGAGAAATTCGGCGCCAACGAGTGGATCGTTGACGAGATGTACGAGAAGTACCTCGCCGATCCAACCAGCGTGGACACCGCCTGGCATGAATTTTTTGCCGATTATCAGTCCGGCGCAGCTGCGGCCGCGGCGCCTACCGACGGGCAAGCCTCTCCCCCATCCAAGGCTAAAAACGCGTCGCAAGCGATAGCCATCACCTCAACTGAGCAGACCACCCGAATCGATACCGCCGCAGCACAGAAGCCAGAAGCCACCGCCCCGCAACCCCTCGTAGCTCAGCCAAAACCGTCTACGCCGCCGACGGTGCACGATGCGCAAATAAAGCCGCTACGTGGGGCCGCGGCACGCATAGTCTCCAACATGGATGCCTCCCTAGGTGTGCCCACCGCAACTAGTGTGCGCGCCGTCCCGGCAAAGCTCATGGCTGACAACCGCATTGTGATCAACAATCATCTCCAGCGCGGGCGCGGCGGCAAGGTCAGCTTTACTCACCTCATCGGTTACGCACTACTCAAGGCGCTGGCCGATTACCCCGAAATGAACTCCTCGTTCGCCCTAGTCGACGGCAAACCGGTGTTGGCTACGCCCACACACGTCAATCTCGGCCTAGCGATCGATTTAAACAGCGGAAACTCCCGTTCCCTGGTTGTGGCGAGCATCAAAGCAGCCGAGCGCGCTGACTTCACGCGGTTTTTGGCTGCGTATGAAGAAATAGTGCGCAAAGCCCGCGCCGGCAAGCTCACCGCGGATGACTTTGCCGGCACCACCATCAGCTTGACCAATCCAGGGACTTTGGGCACCGTGCATTCGGTGCCGCGGCTGATGCAGGGCCAGGGCGCGATCATCGGCGTGGGTGCCATGGAGTACCCGGCGGAGTACTCGGGAATGTCAGTGGAGACGATCAACGATCTGGGGATCAGCAAAACGATCACGCTGACCTCCACCTACGATCACCGCATTATTCAGGGCGCGCAATCTGGCGAGTTTCTTCGCCGGATGCACGAGCTACTGCTCGGCGCTGACGGTTTCTACGACGAGGTGTTTCGAGCCCTACGTGTGCCGTATGAGCCCGTGCGATGGGTACGCGACGTGGCCGTCAATGGTGTCGGCGGCAGCAGCGGGATAGACAAAAATTCGCGGATCCTCGAACTGATCAATGCCTACCGCGTGGGTGGCCACTTCATGGCCGACACCGACCCGTTGGAGTACAAGCAAAGGCGCCACCCAGACCTCGATATTTTGCAGTACGGTCTCACGCTCTGGGATTTGGACCGCACGTTCGAGGTTGGTGGTTTCGCCGGCCAGCGGCAGATGAAACTGCGTGACATCTTGGGTGTGCTGCGTAACTCCTATTGTCGGCGTATCGGCGTGGAGTACATGCATATCAGTGCACCGCAAGAGCGCGCCTGGATTCAACAGCGAGTCGAAGCCGATCGCGACGAACCAGATAAAAACAAGCAGAAGCAGATTCTGGCCAAGCTCAACGCGGCAGAGGCATTTGAGACTTTCCTGCAAACGAAATATGTCGGCCAGACAAGGTTCTCCCTGGAAGGCAGTGAATCTGTCATTCCGTTGCTGGACGAGGTTATCCAGACCGCAGCGGCAGACGGCCTAGACGAAGTGGTCATCGGCATGGCCCACCGAGGTCGGCTCAATGTGCTCACCACCATCATGGGGAAGCCCTACGAGAAAGTTTTTGCTGAGTTCGAGGGCAACATCGACCCCAGCACCATGCATGGCTCAGGGGATGTGAAGTACCACTTGGGCACCGAATCCAAGGTCACTACTCCAGACGGCAAACACACCATTGCGGTCAGTCTTACCTCTAACCCAAGCCACCTCGAGGCCGTAAATCCCGTGGTGGAAGGCATCGCCCGCGCCAAACAAGAGCTCCTGGCAAAGGGCCATCCGATATATGGCGTCCTCCCACTGCTCGTGCATGGCGACGCCGCATTTGCTGGCCAAGGTGTGGTGGCCGAGACACTGAACCTCTCCCAGCTGCGCGGATACCGTACCGGCGGCACTGTGCATGTGGTGATCAACAACCAGGTCGGTTTCACCACCGCGCCGGCCGATACTCGCTCCACGCTGTACTGCACTGATGTGGCGCGTATGGTCCAAGCGCCGATCTTTCACGTCAACGGCGATGATCCCGAAGCATGTGTGCGCGTCGCCCAGCTGGCCTTCGCCTATCGGCAGGCGTTCCATAAAGACGTCGTGATCGACGTAGTCTGCTACCGGCTGCGCGGTCACAATGAGGGAGACGACCCTTCAATGACCAATCCGCAGATGTACGCGATCATCGACGCCAAGCGGCACGCACGCAAGCTCTACACGGAGAGCTTGATCAGCCGTGGTGACCTCACAGTCGCCGAAGCCGAAGCGGCGTTGCACGACTTTCAAAACCGGCTCAAGCACGCATTCCAGTCCACCAAAGATACCGACACCAGCTCAGCACCAGTACAACAATCGATCTTTCAAGCCCGAGACGACAAAGTGGAAACCGCAGTCAGCGCAGACGTGCTGCGCCGCATCGGTGATTCACAAGTGAGCTGGCCGGAGGGTTTCACCCCACATCCCCGGCTTGACCCACTGATGCGTAAGCGCCAGCAGTCGGCTACTGAGGGCCCGATCGACTGGAGCCTCGGCGAGACGCTGGCTTTGGGCTCGCTGCTGCTCGAGGGACATCCGGTGCGGTTATCTGGCCAAGACAGCCGTCGTGGCACGTTCGTGCAGCGACACTGTGTGCTGCTCGATCACCACACCGGTACCGAATACTTTCCACTGGACCATTTATCGGAGAATCAGGCCCCTTTTGGGGCATACGACTCGCTGCTCAGCGAGTTTGCGGTGATGGGTTTTGAGTACGGTTATTCGCTGGCGCACCCCGATGCCCTTGTCTTGTGGGAAGCCCAGTTCGGCGACTTTGGCAATGGCGCTCAGTCGATCGTGGATGAGTTCATTGCCTCTGGCGAGGTGAAGTGGGGCCAACAATCCGGCGTTGTCCTACTACTACCCCACGGCTATGAGGGACAGGGGCCAGACCATTCGTCGGGTCGGATTGAACGTTACCTACAGCTATGTGCGCAGGACAATATGACGGTCGCCAACTGCACTACCCCAGCCAGCTACTTCCATTTACTGCGCCGTCATACGTTGCGTGGTGAACATCGGCCTCTGGTGGTGTTTACGCCTAAATCTCTGCTGCGACACAAGCAGGCTGTCTCTGAGGTGACTGACTTCACCTCAGGCGTGTTCCAGCCCGTGCTGGCCGACCCCGGCATTGAGGGAACGCCGTTAAACCCTGCCGAGGTGACGCGGGTGCTGCTCTGCTCGGGCAAGGTTTACTACGACCTGTTGGCTCGACGCTTCGATCAGAAAATCACCAACACCGCTATCCTGCGGCTTGAACAGCTGTACCCGACGCCGGTCGAAGAGGTACGCGCAGCGCTCGCGCAATACCGCAACGCCATCGACCACGCATGGGTGCAGGAGGAGCCAGCAAACCAGGGCGCATGGAGCTTCATGGCCCTGAACTTGCTGGAGCATCTGGAAGGGGTGAAACTCCGGCGTATTTCGCGCCGCGCTGGAGCGAGCCCGGCCACTGGTTCGGCGAAAACTCACCAGCTCGAACAGTCCGCGCTAGTAGAGGCAGCGCTGCTTAGCTAGTTACTACTGAACGTTTTCCCTGAAAACGTCCCACAGGAGACCGGGCAGAGCGCATTTCAGGGAAAACGTCCCACAGAGAAATCACACCTAGCGTTCCCAATACTGCTACGCGGCGGCTGAGACCGCCGCCGAAACAGCGGGTACCACTCGTGGATCCAGGGCGCTCGGCAGAATGCGCTCGGCAGAGCGCACGTCTGCGGCCACGTCTGCGAGCGCGCTGGCCGCGGCAAGCTTCATTGCCGGGGTGATTTCGCGCGCGCCGGCATCGAACGCGCCCTTGAAAACTCCGGGAAACGCGAGCACGTTGTTGATTTGGTTCGGGTAGTCACTACGCCCGGTAGCAACTACCGCCGCGTACTGGTGTGCCACCTCCGGCGCCACTTCCGGATTAGGATTGGCCATCGCGAAGATGAAGCCGCCAGGGGCCATCTTAGCCACGGCGTCGGTGGGGATCTGGCCGCCCGAAACTCCGATCAACGCGTCGGCTCCGGCCAGGGCGTCGGCGATCGAGCCACGGATGCCGGAGACGTTTGTGCGGCTGGCAAGCTCTGCTTTCACCGGGCTCAGATCTAGTCGCGACGGATGCAGCACGCCACGCGAATCAACGAGGACAACGTCACTCACACCCACGTCGGTAAGTATGTTCGCGATAGCAACTCCGGCCGCTCCCGCACCGAAGATCACTACCCGCAGCGCGGCCAGGGTTCGGTCGGTCACGAGGCAGGCGTTACGCAGCGCAGCCAAGGTAACGATGGCGGTGCCATGCTGATCATCGTGAAACACCGGAATGTCTAACCGCTGCGAGAGTTTGCGCTCAACCTCAAAACAGCGAGGCGCTGAAATATCTTCGAGATTGATCCCGCCAAACGACGGCGCAAGCCGCGCCACCGTGTCGACGATCTCATCGACATCAGTCGTATCCAGGCAAATGGGCACCGCGTCGATGTTGGCGAACCGCTTGAACAGTATCGCCTTGCCTTCCATTACCGGCATAGCCGCGCGCGGGCCGATATTACCTAAACCGAGTACAGCCGTGCCGTCGGTGACCACAGCTACTGCGCGGGCAGCCCAAGTGTAGGAGGCGAACGCAGACGGGTCATGCGCAATCGCCGTACACACTCGGGCAACTCCTGGGGTGTACGCGCGAGACAGATCATCCATGGTGTCCATAGGCACCGTGGATGCGATGCTCATCTTTCCACGCATATGCGCTCCGAACACTTCAGTGTCGGTAAGCTCACGCTGAGCTGCCGAAGCGATAACAGCACCGCTAGGGGTAACCATCGAATGAGTTGTCAAAGACATTGAGCGAGCCTATCTCGCCAGCGCCGCACCACATCTTTGGAGGCATCCATCGAGGCCGTAGAGTGCCGGCATGAGCTCGTTCACTAGCGCCCGGGGCAGCACCACCGGCTCAGCTGGCCCACCACCGGCGCATGCTAGGAATTCCGCGAACAAAGACACCGTGATCCTCACCCTTCCCGCCGATAGTGCCTACGTTGGGATTCTTCGAACCACCACAGCAGGAGTTGCAGCGCGCCTACATTTTGAGCTCGGCGCGATCGAGGATCTGCGCGTTGCGGTGGACGAAGCATGCACACTTCTGTTAGATGAAAAAGCGCCACAGATCAGCTGCCGATTCTCCATCGACCCTGTCGGCATCCAAGTTGAGCTGAGCGTGCGCCGTAGCGGCAAACAACAGCACTGGCAGAACACGTTTGCGTGGCAACTACTCAACTCCCTCACCGACGAAGTATCAGTCAGCGAGCTGCCGGACACGTTAGCCATCACACTACGCAAGAACCTAGGCTAGAACGCGCTACACACTTACTGCAGTGCGAGCCGGGACGAGGGCGCTAGTAACAAAGCGGCGCAGCCTAAGCACGTAATGCCGAGCATTACACCCGCGATGACGAGCGTGCCGCCGCCGCCGGCGATCATGAAGAACGCCACCGGCAGCCCCATCAGCTGCGTCACAATAGCCACCGCTCGCGACCATGCTCGCCGCCGCGCTAGCGAAAAACCCAGACACAGCAGCAAGATGGCCAGCCCTCCAACGCTTACCGCTAGTAGAACAGCCACGGCAACGTTGATTTGCTGAGCTGTGAAGACCTCCAGCGCAATAAACGCAGCGAGGCCAGCGGTAAGCACGGCTTCAATCCACAGCAGCAGGACCGCCACTCGCAGCGGCACCGGGCCGTCGATGTCATCGACGCGTTCGCCTTCGCTCTCCGGCATAATGACACTGTAGGGGGTGTCTGGAAACCTTTAAGGGGTTAGCCCCACCACCCGCCGGGCGAGTACAGTCCGCACTCGTGCGAGCAGTACTTGTGGTCAACCCCATCGCCACAGCCACCAGTCCCCGAGGCCGAGATATCTTAATTGATGCGCTAAAACCGCATGTCGATCTCAACGTCATTCACACTCGGGGACGTGGGCATGCCATAGAGTTGGCCGATAAGGCCAGATGCGACGGCGTGGAACTCGTGGTCTGCCTGAGCGGCGACGGCATGGTCAACGAAGTGGTCAATGGGCTGCTGTCGGCCAGCAGCCCGGCCGAAACAGCTGCCGCTAGAGCGCAGTTACCCATGCTGGCGGTCGTGCCCGGTGGTTCGACCAATGTCTTCGCGCGCGCGCTGGGAATTCCCCGCGATTTGGTAAAAGCTACCGGATCGCTCCTAGCGGCGCTACGAGCCCAGCGGCACCGCACCATAAATCTGGGTAAGCTCGGCGACCGGTGGTTTACTTTTTGTGCTGGTGCCGGATTAGACGCGGAGGTAGTACGCCAAGTCGAGGCTAAACGACAGGGCGGTCATATCTCAACAGCGACGCTATATGCTCGGGTAGCCGCTAGCGCCTATTCACGGCGGCTACGCGATGACCCACCTGTGCTGACCCTCACTGAGAGCTCAGGAGCCACGCATCACCTAGCTATGGCTGTGGTGCAGAACACCGCGCCGTGGACGTACCTCGGGAGACGGGCAATTCACGGTTGCACCTCGGCCTCGCTGGACCGCGGCCTCGATGTGTTAGGGATCCGAGAACTGGGACCGGCGGCGATGCTGCAAGTAACCGCGCAGCTACTGGTCCGTGGAGCGGCAACCGGGACCAATATATTCACCCGACACGACAATGACAGTTTCACGATCACAGCCGACCGCCCCGTTGCCGTGCACATAGATGGGGACTTTCTGGCTGAGCACGATAGATTGCTGTTGGAATCTGTGCCCAACGCGCTCACAGTCCTGGCACCAGAACAATGGCCCAAAAATTTACGGGGCAGAATTTTCCGCTGACTCTGAACTACACTGTATGATGTAGGAGGCAGCCAGTACACGTAGAGATTTACAAGTTCAAAACTTGGGCTGCACTCAGACTCGCAAATACGTTTTAAATTGTAATTCCACAGTGAGGCTGCTCACGGATAGGCATCAATTAGTCCGTGCGGGCTTGACAGGTATCTATCTCGTGAAAGTATTTTACAAGCAAGTTCGAGTTCGTCTCGCGGTGCTTTCTCGCCCATGTACTTATTGGCCCAGTATTGCACCCGTCACGTTGCCGCAACATATCGGCCTACTCGGCACCGACCAACGCCGAGTCACGTCCTATGAGGTCGTGCGGACAGGGAACGGCTCTATTTCCGAACTCTGATTTCGCGGGAACTCTACAACTCGTGTACGACTTCGATGCCATCAAGGAGTAATACCATGGATTGGCGCCACAGCGCCCTCTGCCGTGACGAAGACCCGGAACTGTTCTTCCCCATTGGAAACTCCGGTCCAGCGGTACAGCAGATTGAAGCAGCTAAAACAGTGTGTCAGCGCTGCCCGGTAACTGATGCCTGCCTGCAGTGGGCACTGGAATCGGGCCAGGATGCTGGTGTATGGGGTGGCATGAGCGAGGATGAACGTCGCGCGCTTAAGCGGCGCAGCTTCGCATTGCACACCGTCTAGTTCGACAAAGGGGGGCCTTGGCGCAGCGCGCCTAGGCCCCCCTTTCGCGTATGACGAATATTCAACTAGTCGAGAGCCGGATATGCCAGGTCAACACCGAGCGGTCCGTGAGACTGGCGATTTGGTCGATCACGACCCGAAACCGTGCGGCATCGTCGCTGGAGTGTTCCCACCACGGCGCAAATACCGCATCCAGTGAGGTAGGTGCTTGGGCGGCAACAAGCCAAACGAGCTCAATTAATAACTCCTGCTGCTGGTTATATCGCGCCTGACTGCTAGGCCGAGCCATCACGTAGCGGACAGCGATACCTTTGAGTAGTGCACATTGGGCTCGCAGCCGCGGTGGAATCACCACGTTGCCCTGATAGCGCGTAATCGGTGTATGGAAATGTTCCAGCGTCGCCATGGTCACGGGGCGCACAAGTAGCCCGACGAGGGAAGAAGTTGCTTGCTTCATCGCGGCTTGCGCCCGGTGACTGCGGTCGTATTCGGCGAGCGCCCGTAGCGCTGGCTGGGCCAACAGCTCCTCTAAGACCTCACCCAGTTCTTCGGTCTCTAAACTCGAATGGGCTGCCGCAACCTGTTCGCACAGTTGCACACGTTCGGCACGATCATCGAGCTGATGCAGCTTAATGTGACCAGCCTGCACGCCGTCTTCCACATCGTGCACCGAGTAGGCAACGTCGTCGGCCCAATCCATCACTTGGGCCTCAACGCAGAGGCGCTTTCGCGGAGCTCGATGCCGCAACCAGTCAAAGACGCGCATGTCGTCGGGATACACACCGAACTTTTTACCCCTACGCTCAGAGTGAGACCAGGGATATTTTGTTGCGGCATCGAGCACGGCCCGAGTCAAGTTAAGCCCCGCTGAAAATCCATGCTCGTCAAGCACTTTCGGCTCCAGCCGAGTCAGCACGCGCAACGTCTGCGCATTGCCTTCGAAACCCCCGCAGTGCTTCGCAAGTTCGGCCAAGGCATCTTCGCCGTTGTGCCCGAAGGGGGGGTGACCTAAATCATGGGCCAGCCCGGCGGCATCCACTACGTCGGGATCACAACCAAGTGTCGCACCCAACTCCCGCCCGATCTGAGCAACTTCGAGTGAGTGAGTGAGCCGGGTTCGCGGAAAATCCTCCTCGCCAGCCGTCTCTACCTGGGTCTTTGCCGCAAGGCGACGCAGTGCGGCCGAATGCAGTACCCGCGCGCGGTCTCGAGCGAACTGTGACCGCTCAACACTCGGTGTCCTAAGTCCTGTGGTCTTGGATAATAGCTCATCGCCACTGGTCGGTTCTTGGACATAGCGCTGTAATGAGTGAAAATCGTAGCGGTTCGGCTCAACGCACATCGTCCACTCTCCACCGATGTCGGTGTTGTGTAATCGGTGTTCCCCTTTGGGTGTTAGGCGCACAACTCTAGGGACACGGACGTAGAGAGTCCCTCTCAGAGACTACATTTATGCGCCGTATCCGCTGTTCGCCATCGTCAAACTTTTGTCGAGTCTTAACTCGATACTCGACCCCATCTTTGTGGACGAGGGCAACACCTTCAACCTCATAGCTGATTAACCTTGGCTTGAATTGCTGTTCGGCAATGAACCGCTCTTTGGACTGCGTGCCGCGGTTGCGGTCACACATGAGCCCGTACGCCTCGTTGAACTGTTGGGCCTTCAACGCGTCCAAATACTCCGTAGTATTCGACGAAGCTTGATCCCGCTCGGACTCAATCACGCGATACACCACGTAGCTACCAATGCCCCCGCACCCACAGCACAGCAGCAACACCACCGCCGCTATCGACAGGCCAATGATCCAGCCTCGGTTACTTTTTACTGGCGGCTGCATTGGCACGCCAAAGCCCGGAAGCGGGCCGAATGGGGCCGGCGGCGGCACTGGGCCATATCCAGCAGGACCTGCCGCACCCGGATACTGGGGTTGGTTATACCAGTTAGCTCCCGCTGTACCTGGGTGCTGCGGCTGACCATATCCGGCAGGAGCTCCATAGCCTGGCTCGTTACCTGGAAGCGGCGGCGGTTGCTCGGCGCTAAGGTTTGTGGGCGGCGACTGCGCGCCGCCGGAGCTAATTGGCGGCGACTGTGCGCCGCTGGAGCTAGCCGGCGCAGGTGGTGGTACTGCGGCTGGCTGCTGAGCGTCACCCGTCTCTTCGGGCATCGGGGAGCTCGGGTGATTGCTTGGCTGGCTCATGGCAGTGAGTGTATAAGCTCACCTAGAACGAGGTGGGCGGAGCCCGCTACACATTCAATTCCGCGCTTTTTGACAAGGCAGCTAAATTTAATGATAATGATTGTCATGTGCAAAAAACTCTCAGCTCTACTCCTCGGCGCTCTCCTAGCTTCTGGGCTCACCTCCTGCGGGATCGGCCAGAGCGGAGATGGAAAACTCGATGTCGTTGCCGGGTTTTACCCAATGGCGTACATCTCAGAACAGATAGGTGAGAACTCCATCGAGGTAAGCAACTTGACCGGACCCACCACCGAGCCCCATGACCTAGAAATCACCCCGCGGCAACGGACTCGGATAGCCGATGCCGATCTTGCGGTGTTTCTCAAGGGTTTTCAGCCAGCGTTTGATGCAGCCATCGCCAACCACAACAAGGACCGCGGCTTTAACGCGGCCGACATCGAACCGCTACTCGGTGGTTACGTGCCGGTGGAAGAATCCGGCGGAAATCCCGAAGGCGGCCACGGCAAGCTTCACGATGACGGGCAGGGAAAAGACCCGCACATTTGGCTCAACCCGATCCGGCTGGCCAATGTGGTTGCGGCGCTGGCCAAGCGCTTAGGTCAGATTGATCCAAGCGATGCCCTAAAGTTTAATCGCGCGGCAGCCCAGCTTCGTGGCAAACTACAGGCATTGGACACCGAGATCAGCGATGCACTGCACGATTGTACTTCCCGAACCATAGTCACCAGCCATAACGCTTTCGGCTACTTCGCCGAGCGCTACAAACTCAAGCAAGTCGCGATCAACGGGCTGAGCCCCGAACAAGAACCTTCTCCCGAGCGGCTGGCCGAGGTAAGCCGAATCGCACAAGCTAACCATGTCAGCACCGTGTTCTTCGAGAATTTGGTCAGTCCCAAGCTGTCGGAAACTCTTGCGCGTGAAATTGGGGCCAAGACCGCGAAACTGGATCCCCTGGAATCTAAGCCGGGGCACGGCGACTACTTCAGCCAGATGCGGGCGAATGTCCAAGCACTACGCACTGCGTTGCAATGCAGCTAAGAGCTGGGGTTACGCCATGACATCTTCGCAAGCGGCGCTGGAATGCGACGCAATCACGGTCCGCTTTGGCGATCGCTCCGTGCTCAACGACCTATCCGTCACAGTGGCCCCCGGAGAAGTAGTCGCGTTACTGGGAGCAAACGGCGCTGGAAAATCGACGCTGGTAAAGGCAGCCCTGGGACTTGTCCGATTACACAGCGGAACAGTTCGACTGCTGGGCAGCGCGCCGAAGTCGTCAGGCGCCGCGAAGCGAGTGGGGTACGTGCCGCAACGACTGGGCGCGGCCGGCGGCGTGCCAGCGACTGTACGCGAGGTGGTGGCATCAGGACGACTTGGCCGCGCAAGCATGCTGCGCTGGGCTAATGCTGCCGACCGCGCGGCGGTCGATACCGCGATGCAGACAGTGGGGATCTTCGACCTAGCCAAGGCGACAGTGGCGACGCTGTCTGGCGGCCAGCAACAGCGAGTGCTGATCGCCCGGGCCTTTGCCGGGAAACCAGACCTGCTGCTACTCGACGAGCCGACCGCGGGAATTGATGCCGCAAGCCAGCAAGCATTTCACGATGCGCTCGCTACGTTGATCGAACGGGAAGTGACGATCGTGCTGGTCGCACACGAACTCGGTCTGTTGGCACCGCTGATCAGCCGAGTGCTGGTGCTACACGACGGAGGCATCGCGTTCGATGGGGCGACGCGTGACGCCGCGACAGAGTACTTGCAATGCAGCGATGTGGCCCACCGGCTCGCTCACGTCGGAGACCATCCTCATCCGAGGATTGACACCAATCTGTGGGGTAGCCGAGGTGTTTGAGCTACTGAGCTATGACTTCATGGTGCGAGCGCTGATCGGTGCGTTGCTGGTCGGCGTCACTGCGCCCGCCGTGGGTGTCTACCTCGTACAACGCCGCATGTCACTGATGGGTGACGGAATGGGACACATCGCGCTCACTGGTGTGGCGCTAGGTTTTCTGCTCGGCACGGCACCGGTGCTCACCGCAATCGTGGTCACCGCGCTCGGCGCCATCGCACTGGAGCTGATCCGATCACTGGGCCGCACGTCTGGTGACGTGGCTCTGGCAATCATGTTTTACGGCGGCATCGCTGGCGGCGTGCTCTTGATCGGGCTGGCGCACGGCTCCAACGCCAGCTTGAGCTCATACCTGTTCGGCTCGCTGCTGACCACCTCACCCGAGGATCTGATGCTGATCGGCGCGCTGGCAGTGGCAGTGCTACTCGTTACCCTGGCGCTACGCCCCTGGTTGTTCGCGCTGTGCCATGACGAAGAGTTTGCCGCGGTCTCAGGCGTTCCGGTACGGGTACTCAACCTGGTACTGGCAGTCACGGCCGCGGTCACGGTCACGGTAGCGATGCGAGCCGTCGGGCTGCTTTTGGTGAGCGCACTGATGATCATACCGGTAGCCACAGTGCAGCAGGTCGCGGGCGGATTTCTCAAAACGCTGCTGGCGGCGATTGGGCTGGGGGCAGTTGTGGCCCTGTCGGGTTCAGTAGGTTCGTTCTATCTGGACACCGCACCCGGCGCGGCGATCGTAGTGCTGGCAATTCTGGTCTTTCTTGTGGTCAGCGCAGTTAGTGGGTTATACCGCCAACTCCTTCAGTGGAATCAACGGCGCCGAGGGCACGGCAGGCTCCCCAGCGACTCGCCGGCTTGACCACACTGTTCTTTGCCCAACTTGGTCGAAAGGATGCACCCATGGCAACCGTGGTACGCAACACCCGGCAACGATCAGCAGTCGCGCAACTACTACTGGAAACTGACGAATTTCGTAGCGCGCAAGAAATTTACGACCTGCTGCGGCAGCGCGGCACTTCTGTGGGACTGACTACGGTGTATCGCACACTGCAATCGCTGGCTGAAGCCGACGAAGTGGATATGATGCGGCCACCAGGCGGTGACTATCTATATCGGCAATGTACTACCGAACATCATCATCACTTGGTGTGCCGGTCATGTGGCTCCACGGTGGAAATAACCGGACCCGCGGTGGAGAGCTGGGCGCAGCGCATTGCCGCCGAGCATGGCTTCAGCGACATCTCACACACTCTGGAGCTGTTTGGCACCTGCCGTACCTGCTCTGCACAGTAATTCCTTCGACAATTTGGCACAAGTTGTCGGGAAAGAGAGGCTATCCGTCGTAGGGATTTGTAGGCTTGGCGACTTTGCGCAGGGAGCTCACCCGAAGGTAGGGAATTTTCTCTCCATTTGCCGGGTCGATATCAAGCCGCTTGTCGTAATGACCCACAACCTCAACCCAGGTATCCGCGGCTAGATTGCGCGTAAGCTCGCCGACCATGGTGATCTTCACTGGGCGACCATCAGCGGCACAGCAAGTGAGGATGATGCGGGTCAGCCGAACTCCGCCGCCCTCACGGCGGGACGTGAAGCCAGTAAGCTTTACCGCACGGTCACGCAGTGAAGCGTCCCCTTCAAAAACCGCACGTGTGGCGTAATCGAGCACGGTCAGCGGCGCGGGATCGCCACCCGGCAACGGCGGATAGTCGGAGTTCACCGGCGCCGCGATCGAGGTACCCGAGCGTTCGGCGGCGAAGGATCCCAGCGCCGGCGGCGCGATCAAAAAGATGGCGAGCACTGGCACTATCAGCAGCCACGCCACCCACGGCCCACCGTGCCCATGACCGTGCGGGGCGGGACCGACCTTGCTGTCTACGGCACGGCCGGCTTGCTGACTGAACGAAAGCGAATCCGTGGCTGCCCGATGCTTGCCGTCGTAGTGCGACGATACCTGCGGTGTTCCATACCCTTGCGGCCCCCGCTGCCCCCGCTGCCGATCCGCCCGTGTGCGTTCGCGCATTTCCCGCCACAACGTAACCGCACCCACCAACAGCAGGATTCCCGCTGAGACAATCAGAAACGGGCGCAAGCCTTCTCTGACGTAGCGCAGATACACGTCGGTGACGCTGATGCGCAGCGCGGCGCCGCCCACCAGCAGCATGACCAGGCTTTGAGTTTCTCGGTTCACAGCAGCACCCACCCTACGAGCACGCTAGCGCCAATAGCGGTCAGCAACGTGGCCGGTGCAAATCGCAGTGCAAAGCCGCGCCCAAACGTGCCGAGCTGCATAGCGAACAACTTTAGATCAATCATCGGCCCAACCACGAGGAACGCTAGCCGCGCTAAGAGCGAGAACTGGGTCAGCGACGCCGCAACGAACGCGTCGGCTTCCGAGCAAATCGAGAGCACGATCGCAAGCCCCGCCAGGGCCAGCACCGCGAGTACGGGTTGCTCGGCCAACACCGCCAGCCACTGCGCGGGCACCACGACTTTCAGTGACGCCGCGGTAATCCCACCGACGACCAGAAACCCACCGGCGTGAATAAAATCGTGGCGAGCCGTCGATGCCAACGCAGCCAGTTTCGACATACCAGACATGTCTGGGTGAGACGGCAGCTTAATCCACTCTGCCCGACCTAACCAGAGCCACAACCATCCCATTGCCACAGCCGCCAGCGCGGAAGCCGCACAACGCGCCAGCACCATTTCCGGGTTTCCGGGAAACGCCACCGCGGTTCCCACCAGCACGATGGGATTGATCGCCGGCGCTGATAGCAAAAACGCAAACGCCGCGGCTGGCGTGAGACCGCGGCGCACGAGTGCTCCCGCAATGGGGACTGAGCTGCACTCGCAGCCCGGCAGCGCCGCGCCTGCCACCGCCGCGACCGGTACCGCTAGGACGGGGTTGCGTGGCAGAGCCTTGTCGAAGAACCGCTGCGGCACGAAGATGGCAATCGCCGCGCTCAACACCACGCCGATCACCAAGAACGGCAATGCTTGCACCACAATAGCCACAAAAATCGTGGCCCAGGTCTGGGCGGCAGGGGTGGCGAATAGCCCCACCAGTTGGGCGCGAAGCAGCATTATCAGGATGAGTAGGACAGTGAAGATCTCAATTGATCCCAGTCGCCAACCGCTCGTAGGCTTTGCTGGTTGGCCTGGGCGGCGGCGCGGCACAGGCTTCGTCGACCTGGACCGAATGCCCGGAACTCGTTGCGGCATCGCGATTGCCTTAAGGACACCAGTCACCACACTCAATGTAGTGAAGCGCTGACCCGAATTCGTGGCGGCCCGCCTGAGACGTTAAGCCGCACCGTAACGGCGCCGCCGTGTGGCGTACTTCACCACAGCGTCCCACAACGCGACTCGATCAAAGTCGGGAAATAACGTATCCACGAAGACCAGTTCGGCGTAGGCCGATTGCCAGAGCAGAAAGTTCGATAGCCGCTGCTCTCCCGATGTTCGAAGGAACAGATCCACATCGGGCACATCAGGCTGGTACAACGCGGCGGCGATAGTGTCCTCGGTGATGGCCTTCGGGTCGAGCTCACCCGCCACAACGCGCTGCGCGAGTGTGGCCATTGCATCGGCGAGCTCAGCGCGGGCACCGTAGTTGACACACAACGTCAAGGTCATCCGGGTGTTGTGTGCGGTCAGCTCGGCGGCAGCATCCAGCTCTCGTAACACGCTGCGCCACAGCCGGGTTCGTCGGCCAGCCCACCTAATCCGTACCCCGCGGGCGTGCAACTCATCACGCCGCCGGCGCAACACGTTGCGACTGTAGCCCAGTAGAAAGCGCACCTCATCTGGCGTGCGCCGCCAATTCTCCGTAGAAAAAGCGAATGCGCTCAGATAAGGGATGCCTACCTCTAGGCACCCTTCGACCACCTCGAAAAGCGCCGCCTCGCCGCGCCGGTGCCCCTCGGTGCGAGGCATGCCGCGCTGCTGGGCCCAGCGTCCATTGCCGTCCATCACCAGGCCCACGTGCTGGGGCAGCTGCTCTGGGGATAGTTCGGGTGGCCTTAATGGTTTCGGTGGGCCGCCATCAGTTTTTGTAGCCAGATCGTGCATGCTTGCCTGTCTCTCGTTCTCGAACGTGCCGCGTTAGACCGTCCGGTCAACCAACGGTAAGGATCGCAGACTGCGCTCCGTGTGCCACTGCAGGTGTGCCGCGATGAGCCCGCTGGCTTCCCGGCGAGCAGGTGCCTGACTGGCATGGGCAGTCGGCCAGTCGCCGCTCAGCAGCGCCACCATCAGCGTGTACGTCGCGAGAGCTGGCGAGGTGGCACCACCTGGGCGGCATCGCGGGCAGACCGAGCCGCCCGCCGAGACGGAGAACGCTCGATGCATTCCAGCCGTGCCACAGATCGCGCACTCGCCCAGCGCCGGTGCCCACCCCGCCACAGCCATCGCCCGGAGCAAATACGCATCAAGCACCAGGCTCGGTACATGTTCGTCACTGCTCATGGCGCGCAGTGCCCCGGCGGTGAGCATGAATAACTCCGGGACCGGTTCACCCTCGTCGCCGCTGAGCCGTTCAGTGGTCTCTACAATGGCGCTGGCCGCGGTGTAGCGCGGGTAGTCGCACATGATGGCTTTGCCGTACGGGTGCACGGTTTCGGTTTGTCGGATGCTATGCAAGCCGCTTTTGGCTGTAGGCGGGGCATAGCATTGCACGTCCACGTGGCTGAATGGTTCTAGACGCGCGCCGATCCGGCTGGATGTCTTGGCCACACCGCGCGCGACAGCCCGCACTTTGCCGTGCCGGTGCGTGAGCATGGTGACTATTCGGTCAGCCTCACCCAGCTTCTGCAACCGCAACACCAACGCGTCGTCGCGGTACAAGGTCATAGAAACATTCTCTCACCCAGGGAGTCCGCCCATAGACGGCACTAAAATTCTTACTGGTGGATTTTCAGACTTTCTGTGGCAGAATCAGAAGCTGAGAGAAAGGAGCCCTCATGGCACAGGTTGAGCCTAATGGCGAGGTTTTCCTTCGTAGCATGGGTGTGGTTCCCGCCGATCAGCGATGGTTCTGGACACAGGAATGGCAGGCGGGAGAGCATGAAGCTACCGTCCAGATTTCAGCGGGAGATTTCACCACGCATGAAGGTCCGGCAGACATGTTTGCCGCGCTGAGGCAGCAGTAACGAAATCTATGCCTACCTAATAACGCGTCGACGTGGTGGTAACCGCGTTTCTGAGGAATTGATGCCTTGGTGCTTGCTGGCCGGTCTCGCCAACCCGGTCTCGCCAACCCGTGCTCGCCGGCGTTGCAAAGTGGGCGAGCACGGTATCCGCGCAGAAAATCGTGGCAAATTTGATCCGGAAAATCGACGCGTTACCCGGTAAACCGCATGACATCCAGTTCGCGATCTGCGCCCGCGAAACAGTAACCCGCCAAACCGAGGGCGTACGCGTGATTACCGCCGCCGACATCTTCGAACCCTCGCTTTACTAACAGGGGGGAAGCTTATCCAACACGTGGTGATCCCCCGCTTGGAAGTTCTCGCCATCCAGGTTAAACCAGGCGTAGGGGATAAAGTTTCCGTTAGTCAGCTGCAGCCACCAAGTGCTGGTTTTGTTGCCGTTGTAAGCCCACGACGTAATGCTGCGTGAGTCCTGCACCTTGCAACGCGCGGTCCTCGGAGTGCCGCTGACGAGAGTTTCGCGCGGCGCACTCTGCTGATTGTGATCGCTCCATGTTCGTACACCGGCCTTACAGTACGTGTTGTTTCTATCAGCACTCACGCAGTAGACCTTGCCAGGACCGGCCGCTGCGGCGGGTGGTGGTCCTGGTGGCGGTGGAGGAGGCGCAGTCGGCTGGGGTTGCGGCTGGGGTTGCGGTTGGGGTTGCGG
>QHCE01000089.1 GCA_003243955.1 Acidimicrobiales bacterium
GCACTGACCACCTGAAACCGCCCCGGTTTAGAATTCAATGAATGATTCAATTGAATCAACTTGACTTGCTGCTGGTTCAGCTTCCACAGTTCCCCGTTCATAGTCGTCGCCTGACCACTGGATTCTATACCAAGACGACCGTGATCGGATAAGAATCCGCAGCAACATAAGCAACTTCGGGAATATATTCAATATGCCAATGCGCGTCTACATCGCCGTGAATCGCTAGTTCCTCTATGTTATCTGCCACGATAGACAAACAGGCTGAGTCTCCCTGGATTTCCAGCCTCCCCGAATTTTCAACTACAGAAACCCGAAGAGCCGCTTCCGACGATACCTTTACAACAATTTTTTCAAGTAGATGCTCGTAGGGGTAAGCGTTTCCTAAAGTTGAACAGCTCAAAGTTGAGCTTCCTGTTCGCAATAGTCGTGCTAGTGCCCGCAGGTCACTACGATCCCCACGGACCTCGCCTTCACCGAACAAGACCTCCGCATGAAACTTTTAGCATCCTTCTCCTTAAAAGGGTGACTGATCGTCACTTATACTCCCCTGTCCGGGTGAGTTAAGTCATTTCTCTAGGGTAAAAATATTCACGCTTTCAGCTAGCAGTTGTTTGCCGTAAGCTGGCCGTCATCAATCTTCTAGGAGGGCGCGTTGGCGCAAGAACGGCTGTTTATAAGGTTCACCACCACTGCTGAAGATGACGACTTCGTTCTGGAGCGGCTGACCGCCGAGCTCGCCGACGAGCTCCGTCCGGCGGGCGAGGTGGAGTATGTCGCTGATTCGACCAGGCCAGGCGACAAGGGTGCGGCCGAGGCCGCCGTCGCTACGCTTAGCGTCTTACCGGTATTGGACCCGGCCTACCTACGCCTGCTTCTGGAAGGGGTTGTGGCGTTCCTTAACCGTAATGCTGGGCGCAAGGTGCAGCTTAAGGTCGGTGATACCGACCTCTATATAGACCGTCCCACCCGTCATGAGGTAGAGACAATCATCAAGACTATGCAGAGTGCCATCGAACGCGACCGGCCCTGATGGGTCGCTATGCCCTGCTATTGGGCACCTCGATATTCCACGACGACTCGACACTCAAGCCGCTGCCCATGGTGCGCAATGACATCGGTCAGCTGAAGGCCCTGCTCGATGCCGCTGGCAACTTCGAACGGGTCGACACCCATCTCGACCTTGGTCGAGAAAAGTTGACCTCAGCTCTCGAGGAGTTCTTCGGTGACCGCCGGGTGGGCGATCTTGCCCTGTTGTACTACTCGGGACACGGATTGATGGATGAGCGCGACCGGGAGTCAGTGTTTCTCGCCGCAACCGACACCCGGCACGAACAGCTGCACGCCAGCGCCGTGGACAGCGACGGGGTGCTGCGGCATCTACTGAACATCACGCGCGCGAGCCAAAAAGTAGTGCTGCTGGACTGTTGTTTCTCGGGCGCGTTCGGGGCTCGCAACCGGTTCAGCGGCGGCGTCCGGCAGGAGCCGCGTCGCGGAGTCCGACAGCATGGCACATTCGTCCTCACCTCCAGCAATCACGCTAGAGCTTCCAAGACTCAGGGGAACGATCGTCCTTCGGTGTTCACTGACGCGGTGCTGACCGGCCTGCGAGGTGCGGCGACGGCCCTTAACGGCGAGAGCTGGATAACTACAAACGACCTGACCCGCTATGTGCAGGGGCAGCTAGCCCGCGATCCGCACCGGCGGCCGGTTGAGTCGAGCGAAGGTGTCACTGAACCCATCAAGCTAGTCACCATCGAACCGTCGGTTGGAGTTGTATCTGGTAAGAAAACGCCACTTCAAGGAGCCGACAGCGATCTCGACGCCGACTATTGGCGTCGATTGCTGCGGTACTACGTCTCCTGCATGGAGCGGTCGGCGGTGTTGGGATCCTTCATCGATGTCAAGGCTCGGCAGACGTATCAGGCGGTGCCGGCGGGACCCGATCAGGTATTTGTCGGCGAAGTAAGCGAACGGAACGGTTTCGCCGCGATCGCCGCACTCGGCCAGCGAATGGTCGCCGAAGGCCGCCAACTGCGGTACGGATACCCGGTGTTGGTGCAGCGTACTACCGGGCAACGTTCGGGGCCCCAGTGTGCTCCGTTGTTGATCAGCGACGTGACGCTCACGCCAGACGGCGGCTTACTCCCCACCTTGCCACCGCAGCTCAACCGTGCGCTCGCACAAAAACTCGGCCTCGGTGACGTGGAGATCGACGACCTAATCCAGCAGGTCGAGGAGACCTTCGTCGCGGGCGATCCGGACACGTTAGGTGAAACAGTCAGAGACCTAATGGAGGTGCTCGGCGTCGCTGCCGCCGTTCCTATTGATCCCACCGAACTCAGCGGCACGGTAAACACCGGGCCGCTGAATCGTGTGCAAAACACTGCCGTGTTGTACGGGGTTGACGTCGGTGAGACAGCGCAATGCATGTTGATCAAAGATTTGCGTGACTTAATCGCGGCTGACCCGAAAAAAATCACCACTTCAGCTCTTGGCACACTCGCCGGACGCAGCGTGGGAGATGATTCATCTGCCGAACCTATGACCAGCAAACCTGTCACCATCGTGGCTCCAGATCGACTCAATGAGGCCCAAGAGCAGATCATCCAGGCTGCGATGTCTCGGCGCCTCACCGTCGCACAGGGACCACCCGGGACGGGGAAGAGCCAGCTCGTTACCGCACTTGTGGCTACCGCGACCGCAGCGGGCCAGACCGTGCTGGTCGGCTCCACCAATAACAAAGCAGTGGACGAGGTAACGGACCGGATCACTGCGGAAGTCGGTCCCGGTCTGCTGGTGCGGACCGGTAATCAGCACTACCGGGCACAGGAGCCGAGCCTGCTCGCGAGTTTACTCACCGCACATGCCGGCGGCCCGCCTGGTGATGAGCGGACAGCTGAGGCTGAGCTGCGGCTTGTCCAGCAGGAGATCACTCAGCTGCGTTGCGTGCTCGACGATCAACGTCTCATTGAGCGCGACCTCGCCGAGCTCGTCACAGAACGGGTACTCGAGGACCGTGACGAACTCGAGTTGCCGGCGGAGGAGACAAAGCTGGTTAGCCTCGCCAACTTGGCGCAGCGAGCAACGGCCGGCGGCGTTTTTAGCTGGTGGTGGCGATGGCGATTGGGATGGCGGTTGCGCGCATTCCACCTGGCCGACCGTGCCGCGATTGAGGAGTTCACACATCGGGTCACCGTTGAGCTGCGGTGGCGAAGCGGCCGGCGCCGGCTCGAAAAACTTCCGGACGACTACGCCACCTGGTCTCGACTGGTTGAGCTGGTCACCGTAAAGCGGCCGAAGTACAGTCGTGAGCTGCTGCGGATACAGCTTGCTAACCGCATTCGCAAAGGCGTCGACATGCTGCGGTTCCGCTGTGATCAGATGTCGAAGGCTCCGCCAAGCACATGGAATAAATTCCGCGAGCTGCTGGGGACTCTTCCCGCCTGGGCCACCTCGGCAATGTCAGCCCGCGCGTTGGTACCACAACCGGCACTGTTCGACCTCGTCATCATCGACGAGGCGGCGCAGTGCACGATTCCCGCAATCCTGCCAATGCTCTACCGGGCTCGACGGGCTCTGATCATCGGAGACCCACGGCAGCTTACGCCGGTGATTACTCTGCCCAAGCAAGAAGAAACCCAGCGCAAATCCGAGGCAGGACTAAGCAGCGACTGGCTCGAGTCCCGACGATTGACCTACACCAGACACTCCGGTTATGACGCGTTCGCCGCAGTGTCCGACCGAATCCATCTGCTTGACGAGCATTACAGATGCCATCCCGACATAATCGCCGGACCGAACCGAGCCGTGTATCAGGGACGCCTTACCGTCCTGACGGACCCGGCCAGGCTCGCAGCACCAACCGAACCAGCGGCGCGGTGGCACCATGTTGGTGGCGCGTTCACCCACGGTGATCAGAGCTCCGGCAGCAATCAGCCGGAGCTCATCGCAGTGGTTACCGAAGTCCAGCGTCTACTCATGGAGTATCCAGGAGTATCGATCGGTGTGGTGACTCCGCTGTCGAATCAGCGGCGTCAGCTCGCACGAGCCCTTGCAGCAGTCGGAGTTCTAGAAACCGAGGTCATGTGTGGGACCATTCACCAGTTCCAGGGCAGCGAACAAGACATCATGGTGATTTCACCGGTTGGCGCCCACGGAGTCCGAGACAACACCCGAAACTGGTTAGTTCACCAGACCCATCTCTGGAACGTTGCGATCACCCGAGCCCGATCACAGCTGGTGGTGGTGGGCGATCGCCAGTGGTGGGCGAGCCAGCAGGGACTACTGACCGAGCTGGCACGCGAATCCAACAATAGCGACGCTGAAATAACCGCGCCCTATGCGGCAGCGGATCGGCTTCACGCCGCATTGCAACGCAGCGGCCTGAATGTCGAACGGGATGCTGTAATGGCGGGCCGGCGGTATGACATTGTGGCCAGCGGTTCTGCAGCTAGAGCGGCGCTCCTAATAGATGATCCCCAAGGCGACAGGGACGGGAAAAAGCTTCGCAAGGTGCTGGCATGGATCGACATAGCGACCGCCTCGACGACAGTGCATCGGATACCGGCCTGGCGCTGCTACGCAGAACCTGACTTAGTTATTGCCGAGCTCAGTCTCGAAGGCCTCCCTGCTGCAGCCAGGCGATGACAGCCTTGCTTGCATTCCTGTGATTTCTTGGTGCCCCGATATCGAGCCCTAACATTTGGGGCACTGCTGGCTCAACCAAGCCAGCCGCTGAATCATCTCTGTCAGCGACAGGGAAAAATTGTTGGTTCGCTGTCGCTGACAGAGGGGTTATCCGAGACCGGACAACCCCTCTTACCTGCGGAAACACCGTCGGGGTGACAGGATTTGAACCTGCGGCCCTCCGCTCCCAAAGCGGATGCGCTACCAAGCTGCGCTACACCCCGTACGCCAGACCTTGACTTGGCGCAAAGCTAGCTTACTCAGTCGTGGAGCTAGGCATCAGAGGGCACCTCTTCAGATGCCTGCAGGCGGATCGAATCCGCCGCAATGGCCGGAAAGTACTGGTATCCGGCAGCGCCGAGATGTTGCACATGCGTACGGGCCAGTTTCATGCCCAGCGCAATGCCAACCTCGAGATCGTGAGGATCGACGAGAAAACCCGCCAGAAAGCCCGCAGCGAACACATCCCCCGCACTCGTAGCGTCTATCACCTCGCCCTCAGGCAGCCGAACATACCGATGAGTTTGGGTGGTGAATGTATCTTTGCTCGCTTGGTAATACGTCACGCTGCCTGGAGCCCTAGCGATCAAGATTCCTCTGCCACCCATAAAACGATCCACCACCAGGCGGGCGGCGTGCTTGTCGTCAGCCATGGAGCTGCAGCTGGCCGCGGCGAACAGTTCCAGCTGATTCATCGACATGATGTCACTCACATCAGCAAAATCGGCCAACACACCGGTAAAATCCATGCACCAGGCAAACCCCGGATCAAAGCTGATCACCGTGGCGGGGCTGCGGCGCTTCACCTCACGCAGCACGCGCAGTAGATGCTTCGGACTCTCGCCATCCAGGAGCGATGTCACATGGATAACTCGGGCGCTGGCCAAGTACTCGACTATGGCGTTTGCTTCAGCCTCCAGATACGCGGCCATTGCCAAATTCACGCCAGGGTAGGTAAGCATAGTCGGCTCACCATGCTCTAGTACCGACAAACAGACGCCTGCCGGCTGTTCGCTCCGAGAACGTACAAAGCTTCGATCCACGCCTGCTTTATCGAACGCCTGCTCGAAAGAATCAACCGATGGTGGGGTATTTCCGGCCACTCCAACATACCCAACCTTGGCGCCTATACGAGTGTGCGCCAGAGCATGGATGGTGTTAAACGCTGATCCACCTAACTCCACCGTGACGTCATCGGGCGGAACTACCCACGGAGCCCACACGGGGGACTCCGCGGCCAATCTTTCGGTGTTCCACCGCAACGGAGGATTCAACTTCGGCACCATTGCTGACAGCACAGCCACTATGGACTGCGTCCAGCCGGCGCTGGCTGCCTGCGCCCGAGCAATGTAGTCGACGTTGAGAGCGCCCACTCCGATCACATCGAAAACCAGGCCATCATTTTGAGGTGTGGAAACCCGCAACTTCTGCATACGCGGCATGCTAGGACACGGGCCGTGCCCGTGTCGGCAAAACCGTAATTCTGAGTTACGCACGGCAGGTAAGCGTCGCGGAATGTTTGCACAGGTGGCGCCAGGTCTGTCTACGCCATGAGCACTTCCGGTCGCTATACGGTAAGGTTTTGATGCCGCAGAAGCACCACATGCGGGCGTAGCTCAATGGTAGAGCCCTAGCCTTCCAAGCTAGCCATGCCGGTTCGATCCCGGTCGCCCGCTCCAACACATAAAGCGCCAGCTCAGGACATTTAGTCAAGCTCGCTCCTTGCTCCCGGAAATCGCTCGCTTGAGACTTCCCGGCCTTGAATGCCCCTCACCCTCTGATAACCAGGGCGCTTCGCTAATGTCATCGTGGTGGACGTTCAAATTTCCAGGCCATCGACGCAGCCGGGCCTTTCGGCAGTGGCCCAGGTTCTCGATGACGTGTTTGGCATGGTTGCCCCAGCGACTATGTTTCGCGTCGGCTTTATGAACGACCTTGTCCGTTCAGACCAGTTGATCTTGTTGGCGGGTTCCGCGGAAGAGCCGTTGGGTGCCCTCGTTGCCCTTCGTGGCCGTAACCATATCGAGATGCCGGACATGGTCGTTGCCGCCGAACATCAGGGGGGGGGAATCGGTCGTAGGTTGTTCGAGGCGATGACCCGGTGGGCGGTTGACGAAGGCTTTCGTGAGATCCGATGGAGCGTCTCGCCGTCAAACGTCAACGGGGTGGCTGCCTATCTTGCCTACGGTGCCCGAATCGTCGGTTGGATCGACAACGCGTATGGCGTGGCATCTGATCCCTTCTATACCGGCACAACCGACCGATTCCGCGGAGAATGGCGAGCGGACGAGCGACCACCAATCGTTGAAACCAAACTCGTTCACCACGAAGACCACGCGCAGCTACGCTCGCTGTTGCTCAGTGGCTGGCAAATCACTCGCCGCCAAGGCGACCTGTACGCGGTCGTCCGTTGATTTAGTTCCGCTGCTACTAGACACAGCTGTGAGCCTTGCCAGCAGGTGAAGGGCCACTCAGGCTAATCGCCTCGCGTCCCCGGGCACGTGCAAGCGGTTGGGGTGCGCGGCATTTAATAGCCGGCGATGATGTATCGGAGCCAAACGTGGCGAGTGCCCTAACTAACCCCATGCGGCATTGAGCTAGCGATAGCAATTGCGCTAGCTACTCAAACATGCGGCCGCCGTGGGGATTTATCTGATCGCCGCTCCGGTGGCATTTGGCTTGCTCTGACGAGTCGGCCGCGTGGCGGTCTTCCTAGCAGCGCTGCGCGGGCGGTGCGAGCAGCCGCTGCTATTTCATCAATAGGCAGCTCATGGAGTGCAGTGCCGCGCTTGTCAACAATGTGAACACCTGGGGGGAGTTCCCATTTGTCTGGCTCACCTACCCCAGCTTTACCGCACATCACGATAACATCGGCAGGCACACCTCTGCGAAATGCGGATAAAAACCATTGGAGAGAGTCAGGCGCGCCTGTGCCAATCCTGGGATGAAGCCAATTGGTGTCTCCGCCAGCTGGGGTAGACGTGTCAATGATGTGGGTATGCACGGGCAGAGAGCCAGCCCGGTTGGTCGTTTCGGTGCCCAAATATAACGCTGCCCCAATGGATTCTCGACTAATAAATGAAGCCACGTCTTCAGGCGTAGCTCCAAGGGGAACGAACGTCGTCATATCGAGAGTTCCCACACCGGCTTTGTCGCGAGCCACAAAGAACTGAGTAAGAGAATCAGACGGCAGAGGGAATCCTTTCTGAGTAACAGGGCTCGGGAGAGTGAGATGGACAACATGCTTAGTGGAGCTTAACAAGGTTTCTTCCTTTCCAGAGGCCTCAATAGGTACGGCGCCATCGATGCGTGTGGGAGGCTCCTGTGGGCTAAAAAGAGTTCCAGGTTCAGCTAATCTATTTTCTTGAGAAGTAGAAAATATTCGATAAGCGAGGTCTCGCGCAGCTGGTGGAAAACTTGCGTTTATGAGTATCTCCTCTCTCCGGAGGCTAGTTTCACCAACTTTCTCGTCATAAAGATTTAGAAAATCTTCCGGGGAAATTCGCGATAGCATTCCTGCAATAAATGCTGCGGGAAGATTGGTAGCATCTACCTGAAAAACGCCGATTTCCGAAATTTCTTCAAAGTATTTACTGACCCGACCAAACGGATTTTTTATGCTACTTACATCCAAGCCCTGGCCGACTTGGTATGCTTCTACGCACCGCTCCGGTAAATTAGAGAGTTTGTTCTCAGGCCCGTTTTGATTCCACGCTTTGCGGTTCAGCACTGTGCGGTAAAGTGACGCATATCCTAAAAGGTAAGCTTCGGCTCGGGAAGCCTGCGCTATCGCCAACTTGGCACGGCTATGGGCAAATGCCGCCCAATCTTCATCGTTACCGCCGATATTGATGGTGTTCTCCATTTGGATATTCAGTGGGGGCCAAGGTTTTCAGGATTTCCTCTGGCTCATCTAAACAAGATAGTACGACCGCGAGCTACGCATAAATGTCCAAGAAACTTCATGTCGGCACCTCTTTGTGCTTACGCTCTGTTCGAAACGGCCGGAACCCCCGCCGCAGGTAGTTGCTCATCGCGTGCGGATGGTCGCGTGAGGAGGTATGCAACCACACTCGCTGAGTGGCCTCGCCACGCTCAGCTTTACCGTGCTCGACGCTCCAGGCCAATCTAGTAGCTAGGGTCAACGCATGGCCTGCGAAACCTTTACCGACAAACTCCGGAACGAGCCCAAAGACAACGATCTCGACCTGCCTGCCAGGCTGAGGCTCTAGCTCCACCATCCCCGCGGGCTCTACACCCGCGCGGAGGATCCATCGCCGCCTTTCGGGATGATTAAACCATTCGTCCCATTGCTCGTCGGTCCACTTCGCGATCGCCCACCCCTGAGACGTGGCGATGTGGGTATAAGTTGAGCGCAATAGCAAAGCCGAGCTGGGCGAATCGGCGCTTTCCAGCTTGATCGGCATAGGTGGCAGGCGCCCCGGCCGAAGTTTCTCCAGCGATGCCATCTCTACATAGGTGGTAGTTACTTCTATCAGCACCCTTGTATGATGCCATCGGCAACCTACCGACTGCCCGTTATAGGCGGTCGGAATTCAATGGCAGACTCCATCTATGTCCGTACCGTCTCCATATTCGATCTCGCGACGCGACCTACTGGGCGCAATCGCGGTCGCCGCGGGCGTTGGGGGCGTGCTAGGTAGCACGGGCTGTAGCGTGTTTCGTGGCAAGCGGCTCAAGCTCAGTGTCGCCCCGTTTCAGGAGCTAGGTGGCGCGGTAACCGTCGCGCTCCAAACTCTGACTTCCGTACCTGAGGCCGCGTTAAGTGGCGCAAGGTTAGGTGACTCAAGCGCTGCAATCGCGCAGAACCTAAAAACCAACCACGAGGCTCACCTCTCCGCGCTACGAAAGCGCCTCGGTAGCGTCGCGTTCGTCACCCCCAGCGAGCCCGCCCCTGTTTCCGACGATGCGCGCGCCGCGGTGATCGAGCGCCAACGCTGGGTAGGCGAGATTGCCGCACGACGCTGCGTCGATCTTCCACTCATCGATGCTGGCGCGGACTCGCGGTTGGTCGACAGCGTTGCGCTATTCGGAAGTATTGTGGCGTGTCAAGCCACGCATTTAGTGTTGCTTGGTGAAGGAAACCCAAAACCGTCAGCTGGGTGGGGGCTGCCGGGTGATTCTCGCGTCCAGATTTCAACGCTACAAGCCGCGCTCAGCAGCGAGCATGCCACAATTTATGGCTACGGCGCGCTCGGCGCGCACCTTCCCGACCAGCAACGCGATCAAGCCCTTGCGGCGATTACCACACATCGGGATCGGCGGGACTCCCTCGCCGCGGCCGTTACAGCCCAAGGTCATACCGCTGTCTCCGCCGAGTCGAGCTATGAACTGCCCCATGTGATACACGATGAGCGTGAGGCCAGAGAGCTAGCCATCCGGCTCGAAGACAGCTGTGGCACATACTGGCGAGCGCTGTTAAACCAAACAACCGGCGGTAATCGATCAGTCGCGCTGGCCGCGCTCACCGACTGCGCTGTGCAGGCCACGCGATGGCGTAGCCGCAGCGGCGAACGCCTGCCCGCGGTGGCCTTCCCGGGTCGTTGATCCGGGGAAGAGTTACACGGCCCCGGTCATTGAGCGGCCTAGCTGCCGGTGGGCACCAAGTGTGGGTCACAGCGGGCGCGCCCCCTGCGGCAGGAAGGGGCCCAGCAAGCTGATCGGGGTCGAACTCCCCCCAGCCGCACGCCAGCCAAAGGCTTCCCACTCATCAACGTCACCTAGGCGACGGCGGACCCCACTAACACGCCAATCAGATACGTAATGCCAGCCGCAACAGCGCCGAAGAGGAGCTGCCTCGCGCCGCTGAGCCACCATGTTCGTGCGGTGAAGCGGCTCACCAATACACCTACCACGAACAGGCCAACACCACCGACAGCCAGTGAATGCCACAGCTGATCACTGCCGAACAGGTATGACAGCAGCGGCACCAAGGCACCGGCGGCAAAGCAGACCAACGACGAGATCGCCGCAAGCCACGGCGATGCCAGCTGGTCATACGCGACTCCCAGCTCCTCAAATGCATGTGTGCGCAGCGCCAGCTCCGGGTCTTTGGACACCTCACGGGCAATGCGTCGCGCCAAATCTTTGGAGTAGCCACGTTGTTGCAGCATCAGCACCAGTTCGCGATGCTCTACTCCTGGATTAGCTCGCAGTTCCCTGCGCTCTTTGTTCAGCTCGGCGGCGATTTGCTCGTTCTGCGCCCGCACGGATGTGTACTCCCCCAATGCCATCGAGATCGCTCCAGCGGCCAGTCCCGCAGCGCCGGTAAGCACAATGGCGTGTTGGCTGGCCCCACCACCGCCGACGCCAGCGATCAGTGAAATGTTGCTGACAAGCCCGTCCATGGCGCCGAACACGGCGGCACGTAACCAGCCGCCCGACACATCAGGGTGCTCATGAGTAGAGGAGTGAATCCGGGCTAGATCATTCGAACGTGAACTACTGATGAGGGCTCCAAGGTTCGCGGCGAGCTTTAATACTGGGGCACGTTATCCTTTACTCATGAGCCCAAAGTAAAGCGTGTGCCCAAACAGGTTCATCGGACTAAGGTAGTCGAAAGAATCAGATTACGTTTGCCAGTTGCCGCACTTGCAGCCGCGCATGTCAGCCCTGGTGACGTACTCCGCGGCTTCTTGGCAATAACTAACTACGTCTATCATTACGTTTTCCCTAAAAAAGCCGTAGAAAATCTCACAGAACTACGAAAAACGAAAGGTACGACCATGCCGATGATCATGAGGTTCCGTGGTACAGCCACGGCCGACTCGGCGTGCTCGATCAGCATCCCCGAATCGGCCTCTCACACACGGCGCGCATTACCTCACTGGTTGGGCAGTCCGACGCGTCCTTGACGTGATCCCCACTCAAAGCACCGAACTCATTGTCGATCTCGGGGCTGGCCTCGGGGCTCTCACCACGCCGCTGGCACAACGCGGCTCACGCGTTATTGCTGTAGAGCAACGCGCCGGGACGGCTATAGCGCTACGCCGCCGGGTTGAGCCCTATGGCGTCACGGTGGTCCAGCGGGATATTCGCGACTTTCGCTGGCCCAGTACTCCGTTTCGGATCGTCGCAAACCCGCCATTCGGTCTGTCGATTTGGTTGCTGCGCGAACTCACACAGCATCGACCGGCAGCGCTTTACGACGCTCGCCTGCTGCTCCAACGGGGTTTCATCCAACAGCTCACCGCGCCGGCGCGAAATTCGCGTACGGCGCGGTGGCAGCAGGCAGCCGAGTTCACCGAACTGCTACGGCTGCCCCCTGATGCGTTTGTTCCGCCGCCAAGGGTGGGCGCGAGTCTGCTCCGGCTACAACCTCGGCGGCGAGCCAGAAGCTGAGAGCATGATTTGAACCTTTCCCTGAAGCCATGACCAAGCCATGACTACATCAATTCGTGTTCTATATTTATCTCACCGTGCAAGTCCTCAAGCATTTTTATTTTAATCTGTTCGTAGTTGAAGTTTTGAGCAAGTAACCATGCTAGTTTTGTCGTCATTGATTCGATACTCATATCGAAAGCAGGAATAGCAAGATCGTGATCTTTTAGATACTTTCCTGTTTCGTTAACTTGAAAACTAGCAATTCCGTTAGGGGCCTGGGATGTTACCACAATCGGTATTTGTTTCTCTTTTAAATATTTAAAGCTTTCAAACAGATACGCGCTTGCGTCTCCGGCACCAAATGCTCTAAAGATAAACCCTTTGGTGTTGTTGACGTCAGCAATAGATTGAAGTACTTCTGGTGACATACCTGGAAATTCCGAAAGTGAAACTATGCCACTAGTATCAAAATTCTTTTTAACACTGAGCGCTCTGGACTGGATAGCTAAGGGCTTAACCTTCGAGAGATAGGAGTTATGTTTCTCCATGGCAACCTGGTCGATTCGCATAAACCTTCCAATTTGCCCCAAGGAACCAGTTATAAAGGACTTGAATGGATCGTAATCAAAGTCTGTACCCTTTTTTACTCTTACTCCTGAAATAATTTTGCTACCAAAGCAAGCCATCACACCTTTAATCGAATGGTAGCCCCAAACTGCTAGTCTAAGCGCATTCACCAGGTTTGTCGTCGCGTCGCTTCCTAAGTACCCGAGTGGAACTTGAGCACCAGTTACCACCACAGGCTTATTAATATTTTCGAGCGCAAACGAGAGAGCTGCGCACGTGTAACCCATGGTGTTTGTTCCGTGCAGCACGATAAAAGCGTCGTAGTCATCGTATGATTTTTCTATTTCTCCAGCTAAGGTTGACCAGTTTTCAGGAAGCATGTTAGAACTGTCAACATTGAAAAGCTCTTTAACTATAGGCTGGATATCGACGTTCCAATTTTTCTTAACGATTTCTACAGAATTACCGAGTATGGTCATAAAATCTTCAGGATCAGATTTAACTGACTGTGAAACCGCATTCTCGGCAACATTTCCTGCTATGGTTCCGCCCGTAAATATTATTAGTAGACGTTTTACCGACATATTTTTCACCTTTATTGAAATCAATCCGGCAGCTGAGTGAGGATCTCGCGGCCGGTTTCGGTGACGAGCACTGTGTGTTCGAACTGGGCCGTCCAGCGTTTGTCGTTGGTCACCACAGTCCAATCATCTGGCCACATCTGCCATTCGTGCGTGCCGAGCGTGATCATCGGCTCAACCGTGAAAGTCATTCCCGGCTCAAGGGTGATATCAAGCTCGGGATCATCGTAGTGCGGCACAAAAAGCCCACTATGGAAAGACTCACCAATGCCATGCCCCATAAAGTCGCGCACTACACCGTAACCGAAACGTTTGGCGTATGCCTCGATCACGCGCCCTACCACATTGAGATTACGCCCCGGAGCCACCGCGTTGATGCCGCGACGAGTCGCCTCCGCGGTGCGCTCGACCAGAAGTCGGGCTTCCTCACTCACGTTTCCGGCAAGGAATGTGGCATTAGTATCGCCGTGCACACCGTTGATATAGGCGGTGACGTCGATGTTGACGATGTCACCGTCGGCGATCACCGTGCTGTCGGGAATACCGTGGCAGACGACTTCATTCAGCGAGGTACAGCAAGCCTTGGGATAGCCGCGATAACCCAGCGTGGACGGATAGGCGCCATGGTCACACATGAACTCGTGCACAACCGCATCTAGCGCGTCCGTAGTGATGCCTGGTTGCACGTGCTTGCCAGCTTCAGCCAAAGCCTGCGCTGCCAACCGAGCGGCAACGCGCATGCGTTCGATGACATCGCTGGCCTGCACATCAGAGACCCGGTTTACCGTGGGACCACGCTTGCCCACGTACTCCGGCCGCTGAATGTGAGCGGGCACCAGACGGAGCGGTGAAACCACGCCAGCGGAAATGGGTTCGCGAAGCAGCATGCCTACAGCTTAAGGCGTGCATCATCACTGACACGGCGCACGGTTTCACACCACGGAAACATCTATGCCTTTGAGCCGAAACAGGGCGGTTTCAGGTGGTCAGTGC
>QHCE01000041.1 GCA_003243955.1 Acidimicrobiales bacterium
ACCCTTAAATACACAGACCCCTCCGGCGTACAGCAAGAAAATGGTGTTAGCAAGCGGCGTTCGGATAACGGCGATGGTGAAGAAAATGGCTTCCACGCTAAACATCCCGGCCAGGCTGAACACACGCCAATGATGCTCACTCAGGACTCTGCGAACTACTGCGCGGTCCCCTCGCCACAAGATAAATCCGCCAAGAAACATCGCGGCAATAAAGAACCGCACCGCCACTTGGGTGCTGTCTCCAAATAGGGTTCCTAGTATCCGGATTGGGACCCCGAACGAACCGTATAGTGCGGCTGCTAACAGCAGGCTTAACGCTCCGCGAAGCCGGACGTCCAAACCTCTAGTCACATCACGACGCAACAGTTACCCCTTGTAACGGCGAGGAGCAGTCCGAAACCGTAGTCCTCAGATTCAAACGCACTACGCCGAAATGGCAAGCGAGCTCCTGCTGACTTCCTCAGCGACGCATACTCGGTTCCGGCCCTGCGATTTCGCCCGGTACAGAGCGGCATCGGCGGCGCTATACAACTCGCCGGGGCGGCTGCCCAGCATCGCCGCCGCGCCCGAGCTCACCGTCACCGTCCAGCCGGGGCAGATATCGGTGACGTCGAGTCGGCTAATAGCGGACCTGACTCGCTCGGCGACGCCTGCTGCCGCCGCAATATCTGTGTGCGGCAGTAGCAGAGCAAACTCCTCACCGCCGACCCGAGCGGCAAGGTCATCTTGCCGGCACATGGAACGCAGTGTTGCCGCCAGCCGCCGTAACACTTCATCGCCGGCGACATGGCTGAATTGATCATTGATCATCTTGAAGAAGTCAATGTCGCAGATCACTACCGATATAGGGCGATGCGTAAGCTCAGAGCGTACCGTCGCCCGCGCCAGCTGCACATCAAAGTGGCGGCGGTTTGCCAATCCGGTCAGCGGATCGGTATGCGCAAGCCGCTTCAATAAGGCAAGGTCTCGTTCCAGACGTTCGTTGTCGCGCGCCAACTCATCAGTGAGCTCCCTGCCTCCCCCGGTGTCCGGCTGCGTCAACGCGGCCTGACCGTCGGTGCCATCAGCGCGGCTGTTTGCCAGCTCCAGGCGGGCCTTGCTTACTTCGCGCTCCCGGCGCTCCCGCATACTGCGCACCGCAAGTTCCACGTCAAGCAACCGTTTATGCAGCTCAAACGCGGATTTAACATCACCTAACGCCTCATTAACGGCGACTAGACCCCGAATCACCCTGGCCGTCTCGGTGTGGTGATTGCGCGTCTCATACTCAGCCAGCGCCGCGGAGAACAAACGCAGAGCACGTTCGTGATCACCTAGTTCTAGCTGCACCTCAGCGGCATGGCACCGCGCTGAGGCCAACGCCTCAATTGATCCGCTGGTCACCGCTAGCCCCAACGCTCGCTCTGCCGCCTCTTGAGCTTCCGCTTCCCGCCCCAAATTCAACAGAGTCGTAGCCTGTAGTGCCGCTACCTGCGGTTGCAGCTGGCGATAACCCAACGCCACTAACTGCCGCCACAGCGGCTCAAACTCCGCGCTTGCGTGCTCGAACAGCGCCCTCGCCCAGTCTGGGCGGCCTTCATCGCGCGCTCGGCGCCCCAAGTTGGTGTACGCCTGTACCGCGTTCAACCAGGCAACGGCATACGTCGCCGGACGCTTAGCGGCAGTAGCCAAATCCGCGGCGCGGCCGAAAATCGGAATTGCTTCAGCGTAACGTCCCACCCAACACTCGCCAATACCAATCGTATTCAAACAGCGAGACTGGCCGCCCAGATCGTTGTAGCGACGGAAAGTTCCCCACGCCCGCTCGGTGAGCAACACCGAGCCACCTGGGTCACCCATACTTTCCAGCGCCATTGCCGCGGCCAGGTCGCACCAGGCGGCGTCAACTTGCAAACCGAATGCCTCAAACTCGCGACTCAAGTGCAGCAGATCATGGTACGGAGCCACCTCATCGTGGAGATACACCGAGGCTAGCGCCGCAACGTAACGTGCCCGCGCAAGCAGAATCGGGTCGCGCAGCTTCTTAGCCGCCGCAAGCGCCTCCCCAGTTGCGGCACTGGCCCGCGAACGCTCGGCCTCCACACACCACAGCGCCAACCGCAGCAACGCCTCAACACGTTCCAGCGGAGTCTGAGCAAGTTCAACCTGGGACTGCAGCTGCATCGTGCGGTTACGCTGCACCTTCCCAGTGCAGCGGGTTGAAGTAGGCGGCGCGTCCTCGCCCGCTGCACCTATGCCTGGGAGACTTGAATGCGGAAAATACGGCATGTCGGAGAGCCGGGAACCCCGGCTCTCGACGTATGTTGCCGTATCCACCATTTTGCGCCACCAATACTTTTGCTGGAAACGCCACGCTACTCTGAACAGTAGCTCGTTTGGGTCATGTTATGCAGCCGAAAAGACGACCAACGGTCGAGCTAATGCCGCCGCGTCGTCTGGCAATTCGTGCAGCAGCGCCACCACCGCGCCCATTGGGTCGAATGCCCCGTAAGGTCCCGGTTGCCCAACCCCGCTTAGGGCAACACCGTGCCGCAACTTCGCGGTTTGCTCGACGTCCAACTCGCGGCGAGGAAGCAGCCCCGCGACAGCGGCGGATAGTTCGATGGCCACTGGCTGCTGCGCAGTTAATAGCTCTTCCAGCGAGCGCGCAACCTCAATGCTGAACGCACCGACACGCGTTCGGCGCAGCATCCTAAGGTGGCCGCCAACTCCGAGAACCGCGCCCAGGTCGCGAGCCAAGGAGCGAATATAGGTTCCGCTGGAGCACTCAACCTCCACATCTACGTCCAAAAACGCCCCACTGCGCCGAAATGCCACCGCCTCAAAGCCCGACACGTGTACTCGGCGGGCCGCAAGCTCTACCGCCTCGCCGGCCCGAACGCGCTCGTAAGCGCGTCGGCCATTGCGTTTGATCGCCGAGACGGCCGCAGGTACCTGATCGATTGCACCAACAAACTTTCGGATAGCCGTCTGCACTTGTCCGGCATCAAGCAGTACTGTGCTCACAGTCTGCTGGACAGGGCCTTCCCGATCATCGGTGAGCGTAGTCTGCCCAAGCCTGATCGTGGCACTGTAGTTCTTCGTAGTGCCCGAAATATAACCCAACAATCGAGTTGCTTTGCCGACCCCCGCTACCAGTACCCCAGTGGCCATTGGATCCAGAGTCCCAGCATGGCCAACCTTGCGGGTGCCCACAATGCGCCGCAGCTTGGCAACTACATCGTGCGACGTCATACCGGCGGGCTTATCAACGATGCACAGCCCACTACGTAGCTCGCCGCTGTAGCTTCCAGATAATGTTTGCGCAGACAACGTTGTTCAACTCACGTTTTGTCGGAAGCGTCAGAAATTTCGGGAATCTCAGGAATTCGGTAAGGGTCCTCATCTCCGGCATACTGCGCGGAGGCAGCCTGACGCGCAACCTGCTCATCGGCCTGTTTGGCCTGCGATAGCAGATCATCGATGTGACGCGCCACCTCTGGCACCTGGTCAGGTGTGAACGTTAGGGTCGGCGTGAACCGCACGCCCGTACCCTCCCCCACAGCGCTGCGCAGCACCCCTTTAGCGCTCTCCAGCGCGGCGGACGTGGCCGCCCAATCAGCATCGTCGCCCAGTACCGTGTAAAACACGGTGGCATCACGCAGATCTGGCGTGATGCGGGCGGCGGTAATGGTGATCATGCCCACGCGTGGATCCTTGACTTGGTCCCGAAGCGTGACCGCGACAATTTCTTGGATCCGCCCAGCTAGGCGCCGCATCCGAGGAGTCTGTGTCATGGTGCCTGCCTTAAAGAGTGTCACGCTGCCAAACCAACGGTTTTAGCTTCGGGGCTTCTCGCGAATCTGGAATGTCTCGATAACGTCATCTACCTTGATGTCGTTGAACGAACCCAGTCCGATACCGCATTCGAAGCCTTCACGCACCTCGGTGGCATCATCGGTGAACCTGCGGAGCGAGTCGATGGACAGGTTGTCCCCAACCACCGTGCCGTCCCGAACCAAACGAGCCTTGCTGTTTCGCCGGATCTCGCCGCTGCGCACGATGCACCCAGCAATATTGCCGAACTTGCTCGACCGGAAGACCTCCCGAATCTCCGCTGACCCCAGCTGCACTTCTTCAAACTCAGGCTTGAGCATGCCCGTAAGTGCGGCTTCAATATCGTCGATCGCGGCATAAATCACCGAGTAGTAACGAATATCCACGCCCTCGCGGTCGGCTAGCTCAGCGACTCGCTCTGCCGGACGAACGTTGAATCCGATGATCACCGCGTTGTCGCCGCGGGCGAGGTTGACGTCGTTTTGGGTGATCGCGCCGACACCTCGGTGCAGCACGCGCAGACTCACATCAGAACCAACATCAATCTTGACCAGCGCGTCCTCTAGCGCCTCCACCGAGCCAGAGACGTCTCCCTTGAGGATGAGGTTGAGCTGAGACTTGTCGCCTTCGGCCATTCGCTCCAGTACGCTTTCCAGCGTAGGACGGCCACGATTGGCAGCCTGCTGCGCGTTGCGCTCCCGCGCTTGGCGTTGCTCAGCGATTTGGCGGGCAATCCGATCTTCGGACACGGTGAGGAACTTGTCACCGGCGCGCGGGACAGCGGTCAGCCCAAGCACTTGCACCGGGAACGCGGGACCGGCGGTAGTGATCTGACCGCCCCGATCATTCAACATGGCTCGTACTCGACCATGCGCTTCACCAGCAACTATCGCATCTCCGATTCGGAGCGTGCCCGACTGCACCAGCACCGTGGCCACAGGGCCGCGGCCACGGTCGAGGTGGCCCTCGATCGCGATTCCTTGAGCTGGGCTACTAGCTGGAGCTCGCAAATCAAGCGCGGCATCGGCGGTAAGCAGCACCGCTTCGAGCAGGCCATCAATATTGGTCCGAGCCTTTGCCGAGATGTCGATGAACATGGTGTCGCCGCCGTACTCCTCGGCGATCAACCCGTACTCGGTGAGCTGCTGGCGCACCTTGTCTGGGCTCGCACCTTCCTTATCAATCTTGTTCACCGCGACTACCATCGGCACATTTGCGGCTTTGGCGTGGTTCAGCGCTTCAATCGTCTGCGGTTTGACGCCATCGTCGGCGGCAACCACCAGAATCACAATGTCGGTAGCTTGAGCACCACGGGCACGCATAGCGGTAAATGCCTCGTGGCCCGGGGTGTCGATAAAAGTGATCGCCCGGTCACTGCCGCCATGCGGCACCTGCACCTGATAAGCACCTATGTGCTGGGTAATTCCACCGGCCTCACGCTCGGCAACCTTGGTGTCGCGGATCGCGTCGAGCAGCTTGGTCTTGCCGTGATCGACGTGGCCCATCACGCTCACCACCGGCGGCCGGGTCACCAACTCGTCGTCAGTCTCGGCATCGATATCGATATCGAACCGAGCTAGCAACTCTCGATCTTCGTCTTCTGGGCTGACGATGCTGACTTCGTAACCTAAGTGCACGCCAAGCAGCTGCAAAGTCTCATCGGTACACGACTGCGTAGCCGTGACCATTTCGCCCAGACCGAAGGTTTCCTGCACCAGCGAGCCGGGATTGGCGTTGATCTTGTCGGCGAAATCTGACAGTGAAGCGCCACGAGGCAGGCGCACCACTTCTCCGTTGCCGCGAGGCGCTCCCGAACTCATAGTCGGCGCCGCTAAGTTGTCAAACTCCTGCTTGCGCTGCGCACGGGACTTGCGAGCCTTGGACTTGCTCCCGCCGCGTCCAAAACCGCCGCCATAGCTCCCGGAACGACCTCGGCCTCCACCACCAGGGCGACCACCGCCACCACCGGCGCTGGCACCACTCGGGGTGCCTGGACCGCCACGGTAGCCGCCACCCGGCGCACCACCCGGCGAGCCGCTGGATGCTCCACCTGGAGCGCCGCCACCCCGATAACCGCCGCCGGTCGAACCGGTACGGCCGCGGTCGGGACGACCAGCACGGTCCCCGCCGGGGCGATCCCCGCCAGGGCGGGAGGCTCCAGGGCCACCACGCCCACCTCGGTCAGGTGGGCCCGAGGGTCGGGAAGTAGGCATTTGAGATGGATTAGGACGCGGCCCGGCGGCTCCCCCAGAGCCCGAGCGTGAGGCGCTCTGCGCGCCCGACAAGAAAGGATTGCGCGGCGCGGCGGGGCCACGAGCGGGGCTAGGCGCTGGGATCTCGCCTGATGGCGCCTGAATTTCGAGCTCCTGCGCCTGTTCGCTAGCGGCGCGTTCAGCGGCAGCTAGCTCGGAGGCGGCCATTGTCAGCTTCGCGGCTTCGAACTCGGCCGCACGCTCCGCGATCTTCTGCTGCGCTACAGCGTTATCGTTTTGCTGAGCCAGAGCGCGTTGCAACGAGGCCGGGCTGACCTTCGGCGCGACTGAAGCAGGCTTCTTGGCCGGAGTTCCGCTCCGTGGCACAGCGCCCGCCGAAGGCGGCGCGGGAGCGACCTCAACCTTCGGCTCCGGCGCAGGGAACGCTTCGCGTAGCTTTCGGACCACTGGTGGTTCCACAGTGGACGACGGTGATTTGACGAATTCTCCAAGGTCATTGAGCTTGGAGAGAATTTGTTTACTGGTGACACCAAGCTCTTTTGCGAGCTCATGTACCCGGGCTTTGCCTGCCACTGCACTCCTCGTCTTCGACAAGGCCCGCGGCGGCTCCGCATGACCTTCTCGTTATTGCTGAAGTCTGTTCATCGCTGCGACGTCATCGTGAGCTCATTTCGGTCCCTACCTGTACATGTCATGCACTAAGCGTGTGACGTGCATCTGGTGTTCCTCATACATAGAACACTAGTTCATCCATGTTGTGTTACTACGTGCTGTGTCGCGTAATGCTCCTGTATAGGTCCGATGTCGATGGGGCCTATACAACCAAGCGCACGCCCGAAAACGCGACGACGCTCGGCCAAAGCTAAGCACGACAGGTCTGAATGTAACCACGCGCCACGACCCGGAAGCCGCCGCGCCACATCCGGCACCGCGAACATAGCCCCACCACGAGTGACTGTGGCGACACGAACCAGCTGTGCGGCACAAGCGCGTTTACGACATCCGATGCAGGTTCGTATGACTAGAGCAGCCATTACTCACCGCCGCGGTCGTCGAAGTAACGCACGTAAGACCTAAGTTAAGTCTACCGTGTCGCATCCGGTACCGACTCCGCGGTCTGTGCATCTGCATGAATATCTATCCGCCAGCCAGTCAGACGCGCCGCAAGCCGGGCATTCTGGCCTTCTTTTCCAATAGCCAACGACAGTTGCCCCGCCGGAACGACCACTCGCGCAGACCTTGTCTGCTCATCGGTAACGATCACCTCGGATACATGAGCCGGCGAGAGCGCACTGGCGACATAACGAGCCGGGTCCTCGTCGTAGTCGACAATGTCCATCTTCTCGCCGCCAAGTTCGCTCATCACAGCCCGTACCCGTGACCCCATTGGCCCAATGCAGGCACCTTTGGGGTTGAGCCCTGAAACGGTGGAGCGCACCGCAATTTTGCTGCGGTGCCCAGCTTCACGGGCAATCGCGGTGATCTGCACGCTCCCGTCGATCAGTTCTGGCACTTCCAGCGTAAACAGCTTTCGCACCAGGTTTGGATGGGTGCGCGATACTGTTACCTGCGGTCCATGCGAGCCTCTGGAAACCGCGATCACCAGACATTTAATTCGACTACCATGCTCGTAGCTTTCGCCCGGAATCTGCTCCGTGGCGGGTAGCTGCGCCTCCACTTTGCCCAAGCTCACAGTAACAATTCCCCGCTCAAAACGGGAATGTGCCTGCACTATCCCGCTGATCAGCTCCCCATCACGCGCGGCAAACTCGCCAAACATTGCGTCATCGGTGGCCTCGCGTAGCCGCTGCAGCATGACTTGTTTGGCTGTCGTCACAGCAATACGGCCAAACCCAGCAGGCGTATCGTCGAACTCCCGCGGCTGAGATTGGCCAGCTGCGGGCTTCGGCACTCCGTTCAACATCGCAGATGCAGCCTCACCGCCGACACTCTCGGCATCCAACGACTCGTCTGGAGGCAGGGCCGGTTCGGTCGCCAGCACTCTGGCTTCGCCCGTAGAGCGGTTTACCTCAACGCGCGCGATCGCATATGCGCCTTCAGTGTGTCGGTACGCGGTCAGCAGCGCCGACTCAATGGCTCCAATAATTGTTTCGAATGAAATTTCTCGCTCGCGCTCCAGCATGCGCAGCGCCGTAATGTCAATGTTCATACCGTCTCCTCAGGTCGCCGAAATTCCAGCTCTACGGCACCGGAGCGAAGCAGGGCGTATGGCAGGATTTTCCGCTCGGCATCGACTAACAACGTGACTTCGGCGTCATCAGCGCGCTCGATTCGACCGACAAATTCTCCTTCGCTAGTTGTTGCACGCACCAGTCTCCCCTGGTTGCGACGCCAATGGCGCGGCTCAGTCAAAGGTCGATCTACGCCGGGAGACGTTACTTCCAGCATGTAGGACATTGGGCCGAACATGTCGTCTGTGGCCGCGTCATCGAGCAACCGTGAAAACTGCCGCGAAAGGGCAGCCGCCTCGTCCAAACTCACGCCGGCGTCGCCGTCTATCACCACGCGAAGCACCATCCGACGGCCAGCGCGCTGCAGCGCAAGCTCATCGAGCTCGAAGCCCGCGGCGGCCACACTCGGTTCGAGTAAACTCACCAACCACTCCCGGTGGGCCGCATGTGCATCAGTTCCTGGCATGAGCGACCTCCGGTTTTCAATTGTGAGCTGCCATGAAGCTGCAGTGAGTGGCGCGGACCGGTTAGCGCCGGCTCACCGCGTCAACAACGTAGCTTAACCTGCCAATGTCGAAAGATGTACACAGGCAGGTTAGTCAGGTTGGCCGGTCCGCGGCTACCACAGCCAGATCGGCACGTAGCTTGTCACGAATTAGCTTGTAGGACTCCTGCCCGTTCTGCCAGTGCCCTTCCAGCTTCTCGAGCGGCTCGACCCCAGACAGGTGTTCGGCCGCAAGTAACGCGCGGGCCAACCGGGCGCGCGGCAGCGTGGTCTTCGGCAGCGCGTCTCGAATAGCATGTGGTGCGGCCATGATGACCGGGCCGAACGCCGCTGACATCGCGTTCATACTGCCGCGGAGGTCTATCGCGGAGTTCATTCGAGAGGGTGGCGTTGCGACGAGCAGCGCGCAGCGCCGGGTATAGCTGCCAATCCAGAGCTTCGACCGCTCCGATGAACTGCACGTATGCCAGTTCGCGGGTCTGGTATCTGCGGTTGCGCTCTTCGCGGTCGCGTTCCCGCTGCCAGCGTGATTCCTCTCGCGCCAGCTCGCGAGTCCAACGACGATCCTCACGGCGACCGGCAATCAGCTGCGCACCGAGCACACCGATCAGACCGGCGAGCGCAACGACCATCGGCACCCATAACGGCACAGCGTTAGACGACATTGGCGGAGATTAGTGCGAACAGACGATTATGGCGAGTGAATGTGGCGCGATACACCGAGCAGGTGTCACCCGACTGTGGAGCAGCCCTACAGTGGGCTACCAGTGGTACAGCCAGATACCATGCTCAAGAACGTCTCGCGCACCTGAGGAGTACGCCGTGGCATCGTCCCTAATTTTTGGTGTGGCCTTTGTACTGTTGGCTGCGGCTGAAATCGGCGCCGCCTACCATTTGCGAGCCTCAAAACACCGCGCCGACCGCAGGCTGACCCTCGGAGCGATCGCCGACATTGGACTGACCATCGGTGCGGCCGTCACACTTATCCGCGGGGCGCTGCTCTTGATCCAGTACGCCAAACTTGACATCAGCATGAAAATCGTGGTGGTGGCGCAGATCGTTGCGGTGCTATCACTGATAAAGCTGATTCGCAACCGAGCAAACGAACCCAGCTCCGACGTACCCCGCCAATTCAACCAACCGGCGGGTCCCCCGCCTGGAACATACGGCACACCTAGGCAGGGAACACACTCCCCAGAAGCTCCCCGTGCTCCTTGGCGGCAGGATTAGCGCCGTATCGTGTACAACGCGAACGGTGCGTTCTCATGGATCCCAGCCTGGCCCTCTAGAAGGCCTTCAGCGAGGATTTCCCGTGAGTAGCACATGCCAAGCCGCTCCATGACCGCGCGGGACCGCCTATTGTGCCGTTCGGTGATCGCAACGATTTCAGTAGCGTTGAGCTCGTTGAAACCCAGCGCCAAACCAGCCTGGCCTATCTCTGTGGCGTAGCCACGACCCCACAAGGGTGCCGAAACTGTCCAGCCAAGCTCGAAGCGGCGCTGGCCATCGATCTCGGCATGTGACAGGCCGCCGCGGCCGATCAGTCCACCGTTAACACGGTCATATGCGATCCACTTGTGTACACCCTCGGTCTCCCACGCTGTGCTACTACGCTCCGCGTAACCGCGTGCTTGATCACGGGTCCACCTGCCGCCATGCCATTGCGCAACGGCGTCATCTTGATGAAGGCACCAAAGATCCTCGACATGTTCTAGGCCAATCGGCACCAACCGAGCGCGTTCGGTAAGCCGAACACCAGCAGCGCGATCAAAAACCATGAGCGGCGGCTTTCAGCGGATAGCCAGTGCGATGACCTGGGTGACCTGTTGAGTCGAGAAGTTGTTATCGCTGACCAAGATCAGAGTGCGGGAGCCATCAGGCAATAGCGGTCCCCAGGTCATCCCCTCAATATTGTCCACTCTGGACAAACCGAGATCGTCCAAATCGACCAGGAGTTTTTTGGTTACTGGATGAACTCTTGTGTTGTTCAGCGACTGAGTGTGCAATACATTGGTAGCCTCGCGAGTTGAGAATTCATACACCCGGACCTTCGCACCAACGCCAGCAGCACCCCCTCGCTCCACGGCGAGGAAGTGAGTCGGATCCGTGCGATCATAGGCCAGGATTGAGGAGACGCCGTTGGTGGCTTCAGCATTGGGCAGGTTCGGGGCGGCGGATAGGGGCTCAAGTGGGTAGGCGTATTGCGCGAGCACTGGGCCAGATCGGGACTGCACTGTGACCCTGGTCAACGCACCATGCTCAAAAGTGGGGCTTGAACCATCGGTCAGTAACGGCTCTTCCATGCAGCTGACTACCAATGAAGCGTTAGCTGCGAAGGTCAACCCCTCCAAAGTTTTGTTCCGCCTCGGCCCGACGTCAGCCACGCTCATGTGTTCGTTAGCAGGAATCGGTAGGTCCGCGCGGTAGGCTCCATCAAAAGCAGAATATCGGATCGCCGGGTCAAGCAAAGTCGGCGGCGAATCTATGATCCGCTCGCCCTCGGAAGTCCAAAGAATGTTGTGAGTACGCGGATCGATACGCAGCTCTTCAGGATCCACGGTACCTAGCACGTTACGTTGAGCCTGAGTCAGCCCTTGTTGCTCTTTCTTCCACTTCTCGATCGTCGGATACGTTGAGCCATCTGGACGCCGGAAGAAATGCACCCCGCTGAACTTCACGCCGTGCACCCCGGAGGTGTTTACACCAATCTGGGCGGTGTAATACCTGGCTGGATTCATCCGTGAACGGTCGTCACTGATTATGGCGTACTGCCCAGTGGTCGGGTCGTAGTCAATGCCCGAAAGACCTCCCACGATAGTGCCACTAAAGGCTAAGTTGTGAGGTAGGACATGCTCACCGAGTAATCGCACTGAGCGGTGATAAGGCCGCGCCGACGCGGCAGAAACAGGTGTGGACGCGGCGAGGCCAGTGAGCGCTGTAGCGGCACCAACCAAGACAGCGAGGAAGAAAGCCAAAGCAGAACTTCGCCTACAAAATATCCTCATCACGAGCTTTACTGCTGACGTTTTCCCTGAAAACGTCTATCCCTCGGCTTGAGCCAGTGTCGGCGGTCCCCAAGATTCTGTCTCCTCACTAAGGGTGCCCGTGCTTGTGGTAGGTAACTCACCGGTGCGTTCATAGTCAGAGAGCTGCCGAATTCGTCGTACATGGCGTGCCGAGCCGGAAAACTCCGTGGAAACAAAAGCGTCCACGATCTTGCGCGCCTGCGCAGGGGTGTGCAGGCGCGCTCCAAGACTCATCACGTTGGCGTTGTTATGCTCGCGAGCCAGCTTGGCGATCTCTGCCGACCACGCCAGAGCGGCACGGATCCCTTCGACTTTGTTGGCGGCTATCTGCTCTCCGTTGCCGGAGCCGCCGAGCACAATGCCCAAGCTGCCAGGATCGCCAGCGACCTTGACAGCGGCCGCCAAGCAATATGGCGGATAGTCGTCTTGATCGTCGAACTCGACCGCGCCACAATCGACAACCTCGTGGCTCTGCCCGGTCAAATGTTGAATAAGCGCGGCCTTGAGCTCGAAGCCCGCATGATCGCTACCTATGTATATCCGCCATGTCGACATGACGTCAGTCTGCCATAGCGGACGCGGCTTTAACGGACGTCGGCAAGTAGTAGCCCGGCGCGCGCCTTAGGTGTGAACCACGTGCTCTTGCGGGGCATCTGACCGCGGGCAACGTTGACATCGATGAAGTCGCTCACACGCACCGGCGCAAGCAGTACTGCCAGCGCCTCGCGGCCGGCATCTACCTCGTTGATCAGCCAGGATATGGGGTAGTCACCACCGACGTAAGTGATGCGCTTGTCGCCGGCGTCGATACCCAACACCCGGTGAAATAGCTCCCGCTCAATCTGGGTGTGATCCATGCTCTCCACCAGATCACGTGATTGAGTAGCAGCGGGGAAGCTCACAGCGACCGTACGCCCCTGCACATACAGCAGCACCTCTCCTGGCTGGACTGGCGCTGTCGTGTCAGTGGGCGTTGCTGTTACGCGCAGCTGGGCGCCGCCCGCGCGTAGCTGGTCGAGTACATCGTCGAAAGACGCCGAACTAAGGTCACGCACGAGGCGGTGGTAGGCGCGGATCCGCACCGACTGCGGCGTGGTGACCACCGCAAGAAACCGCGGTAGCTTGCATAGCTGCGCGGCAAGGCTACGGTGGTTTCCATCGGCAACGATGAGTTCGCCGCGTTCTGACAGCCGCAGCAACCGTTCGCGGTCGACGCCTGGCCCCAACAGCCACAGCTGGTGAATGTAGCCGTGCTCATCGATGTCGCTGGTAGCCGGTTCACCGAGCCGATCAGTGAGCTCAGTCAAGAACCCGTGTAAGGCAGCATCGCGAGCGTGATGCAGTAACAGCACAGCCGAGGCAAGGGTGCCCAGCTGCTGCGTGAGCGCAACACGCTCGGCCACCTTGTCAATGAACACGTCTTCATTCCGGATAACCAGGCCAGGTTCGTCTACAGCGCTAGAGATCTGGTCAGTGTCCACCATGCAAAAGACGCCGAGCGCGGGCCCTTGCGGGGTGATGATCCGATACGGGGCAACCACATCAGTCACAGCCTGAAACGCGCCCGAACTGCACAGTTGCCGCAGTTTTTGCGCGGCTGACGGCAAGGCCTGGGTGAAACTATGGCTTGCGCGAACCGCTTCCGGGGCCCGATGCGGCATTTCCACTCCAAGTACCGAAGTAGGCCGTTGCGCGATAGCCGCGGTGACCTCAGCGTCGGAGGCAAATTCGTCATAGTTAGGCGCGCCAGTGTCACCGGCAGAGATCCAGCCTCGACCCAACGGATGCACCAGTGCAGGAGAAGTAGTCATCACCGGGAGCCTAGCGACCGGTTCGCGGACCAAGTTCAGCACATGGAAGACTGCTAAGCCTAGGCAGCGCATCACGCATTGTTCGATGCTTTTTACCACTTTGTGCTCACAAATCTGAAACTGAACCAGCTCTAAGCCAGTAAGGGAGCCTACAATGCCCGGCAGCAACCTCACTCGTATCGATGCGGCGCAGCGAGCCGCGCTACTGCATGTCGATTCCTACGATGTCATCATCGATCTCACCGACGGCGCGGGCGGCGCCGGAGCGGGCACCTTTAACTCGCGCACGCAGGCGCGTTTCAGTTGTCGGCAACCTGGCGCGGACACTTTCATCGATATCGTCGCCGCCGCAATTAACAGCGCCACGCTCAACGGCGAGCCCGTCGATGTCTCCAACTATCACCCCGAGCGGGGCTTGCGGCTATGCGGTCTGGCTGAGCGGAACGAGCTCATCATCGACGCCGACTGCCACTACATGAACACCGGCGAAGGCCTGCACCGGTTCGTCGATCCTATAGACGATGAGGTGTACCTGTTCTCCCAATCGGAGACACGCGATGCGCACCGCATTTATGCCAGCTTCGATCAGCCCGACCTCAAAGCCAGTGTCACCTACCACGTCACCGCGCCAGCGCACTGGAGCGTGATCTCCAACTCTCCGGTTGCGGAGCTGGTCGAGGCTGGTGCGGCAGGCGCAGGTGAAGCAGACAAGGCAGCAAAGACATGGCATTTTGAGCGCACGCCGCGAATCCCGACCTACATCACCGCAATCGTCGCCGGTCCCTACCATTGCGTGCGCGACGAGCACGCGGGTCTACCACTGGGTATTTACTGCCGGCAATCGCTAGCTCAGTACCTCGACCCTGATGACATCTTCGAGATCACCAAACAAGGCCTAGACTTCTTCAACTCCAAGTTCGAGTACCCCTATCCGTTCGCCAAATACGACCAGCTTTTTGTGCCGGAGTTCAACGCCGGCGCGATGGAGAACGCCGGCTGCGTCACGTTCACTGAGAATCTACTGTTCCGTAGCAAAGTCACTGCGCTGCGCTATGAAAGCCGCGCAAACACGATTCTGCACGAGATGGCGCACATGTGGTTCGGCAATTTGGTCACCATGCGTTGGTGGGACGACCTGTGGCTGAACGAATCTTTTGCCGAGTGGGCCGGGCATTGGGTCTGCGTAAACGCTACGCGTTACAAGGAGGGCTGGACGAGTTTCTGCACCCAACGCAAGGCGTGGGGATACCGGCAGGATCAACTTTCTTCGACCCATCCAATCGCGGCGGACGCTCCGGATGTAGAAACCGTGGAGGTGAATTTCGACGGTATCACCTACGCTAAAGGTGCCTCCGTGCTCAAGCAGCTGGTCGCCTACGTTGGTGAAGATGCGTTCCTGGCCGCGCTGCGGCCATATTTCAAGGCCCACGCGTTTGATAACGCCTCGCTGGCCGACCTGCTCCGAGCGCTAGAGACCGCATCCGGCCGCGACCTAAGTCAGTGGTCCCAGCTGTGGCTGCAAACACCGAGTGTCAACACGCTACGCCCAGAGTTCAGTGTCGAAGATGGCGTTTACACACAGTTCGCAGTCCGCCAGGAAGCGCCCAAGGAGTTCCCGACGCTGCGTCCGCACCGGATTGGAGTGGGGCTGTATGACTGCGCCCCGGACGGAACTCTACAGCGACGGGCCCGAATCGAGGTCGATATCGCGGCGGCGCCTACCACAAATCTCCCGGAGCTGGTCGGGCAGAAACAACCAGCGGTGCTACTACTCAATGATGACGACCTCAGCTACACCAAGATCCGACTGGATGCCTCGTCTACCGAAACCTTGGTTCGACACATTGACCGACTCGACGATTCGCTGGCCCGAGCGCTCTGCTGGAGCGCGGCGTGGGACGCCAACCGCGACGCTGAGCTGGCTACCCGAGACTATCTACGTCTAGCGCTCGGTGGCCTTCCGAACGAGCAGGCCATGGGTGTGATGCAGGTGCAACTGGCGTTTGTGTTGCGAGCGCTGGAACTGTACGCCGAACCGAGCTGGGCAGAAACTGGTACGGCTGCGCTGTCGGACGCGGCGTGGGCCGCGGCCGAGCGGGCAGAACCGGGCAGCGATGTGCAGTTAGTCTGGGTTCGCACGGCTGCCGCGGCGGCCCGCGGCGACGCCCAGCTGGCGTTGGTCCGCGGGTTGCTCTCGGGCACCCAACAGCTCAACGGCCTCGCCATTGACACGGACCTGCGCTGGCAGCTGCTGCACTGTCTATTGGCGGAGAACGCCGCGGGCGAAGCCGACATCGTGGCCGAGACCGAGCGCGACCGCAGCGACGAGGGGCAGCGGCAAGCCGCCACCGGCCGCGCGCTCATCCCTACCGCTGGAGCGAAAGCGGAAGCCTGGCGGCTGATCACTGAGCCATCAGACCTGCCGGCGCAAACGGTGTTGTCCGTGCTGCAAGGTTTCGCCAACCCGCGGCATCATGAGGTGCTTGCCCCATACACACAGCGCTACCACGAGGCGGCCAGTAAAGCTTGGCAGGATCGGACTAGTGAGACCGCGCACAACATCGCGATGCTGCTGTATCCCACGTGGGAACCTACCCGCCAGACCGCACAGCTCACCGACGATTACCTGGACGCCCATCCTGAGCTGCCCCCCGCGCTGCGTCGGCTGATGGCCGAAGGCCGCGACGGAGTGCTACGGGCAGTTGCGGCCAGAGAGTGCGACCGCAAGGCGGCCGGATAGACCGGACCGCCGCATAGGCAGGGCCGCCGCTGCATAGATCACAGGAAGAGCGCCACCCAAAAACACCGGCAAGGAAGGTCCCCTTGTGGTGCGGCGCCCACTTTACTGCCAAGTTAGGAGAAGTTGCGCTCGCGAAACTTCTCCTAACTTGGCAGCGGAAACAACGGTGAGCTGAGATAAGTCTCATCAGATCCCACGACACCTGAGACTTGAGCCATGCACACTCGTCTCTACAAGCATCGTTCGATAGATCTGAGCGGGTGAGATCTTCCGAGGATCACACGCCGTACGCGAGGGAGCCCTTAGTCGGGACGAGTTGCCTAAACCAGCTTGGAGAAGGTAGGCGAAAGCTCACCGAAGTTTGGCCTCTTTAATGAACCGTCCGAGCCTCGTGTCCCGGTTGAGCTGTGTGGACACTGCGCCAGTATGTGAATAACGGTTGGCTAATGATCGGAATCCGACATGCTCGTGACATGGAGCGAAGAAAGGAGCACCATGGCATTCATGACAGTGATGCACCGTGCGACTAATGACTGGACTGTCGCGGATTTGGAAAACCTCCCGAATGACGGACTGCAATACGAGCTCATCGACGGGGTGTTGATCGTGAGTCCGGCGCCGATACCGCTGCATCAGCGTGCGGTGGGCAAGCTGTTTACAGTCCTGAACAGCGGCTGCCCACCTGAGCTGGAAGTGTTTTTTGCCCCGCTGGACTTTCAACCCAACTTCCGGACTTCAGTGCAACCGGATGTGTTGGTAGTTCGGGTAGCGGATCTAGGCGAAAAGAACCTTACGGTCGCACCGTTGCTCGCCGTCGAAGTGCTATCCCCCAGCACTCGCCGAAAAGATCTAGTGCTCAAACGCTCGGTGTACCAGGACGCGGGGGTAGCAGCGTATTGGGTCTTCGATCCAGACGAGCCTAGTTTTCGAGCATGGGAACTTCGCGAAGGACAGTATACGGAAGCCGGATTTGCCGCGGGGAAAGAGAAACTTACCCTCAACAACCCCTACCCAGTGACAATCTGCCCAAACGGCATCATCACGAGGCAGTTGCAGCTTTGAGCGCTCACATCCACTTGCCTACCGCAGGCCCGTCACGAACACAAGCTAGGGCTAATTATCGTTGACGAGGCGAATCACCTTTTCCTCTAGTTCGATGCTTTAGGAAGCTTGGTAATGAAAAGCGACCACCCGGCGAAGTACCACTTGGTTCAAGCCCTGTCCGCGGCTTAAGAGCAGCAAGCTCTGCCTCAACGACCCTGAGCCTTAACTCAACCGCAGCACGCTTTGCCTCAGCAGCTTGTCTGCTGCTTGTCAGTAAAGGCTCTGTAGCTTCGAGGTATTGGAGTCCCTTTTGTTGCAAAACTTTGTGTTGAGAAAGGTCTTTAGTTTGGTGCGCCGCTATGAGCAAGCCTGCTGACAGAACTCTGAGCCTTCTCACTTCTTCTGAAGGCGCGCTAGTTATACTATCCTCCAACTTTCGAAGGGCAGGCGTCAACGATTTGCGGAATTCTTCGATAGTTGAGTCGTTATCTTCGCGGTTAGCCACCCACGGCGTAGATTGATTACGCCGTGGGTGGAAGTACTGAATCAGCTCTCGAGGTGCCGTTGGCCACAATTTGGTCACCTCTGAAATGAGCTGGTTCCATGGATTCCATGACTCCCTGGTCGACCCTTGCGGAGTGTCACCGGCCATTGTCGTTTTGCTTCCTGTTACATAGAGCCCTCGACTGGAAGGCCACCGCTAATTACTAACTCACGGTAGTAGAAAATCGATCGCGTTGAAGGTCGACCAGAAGCAGAAGTTATCCATCATGCCAAGCGGCATTCAACAATCTGAATTTTGATGCTAGACGAACGACATTTCCCGCTGACTCACGAGCCAGCATTTCACACTGCTACTGACCGATAGCCCGCGCTAGTTAATGGACGCCCGAGGTACCACCCATTCCTGTCGTTGGCCGGTTACTTCAGCGATGAGCTCGAAGTCTTGATCGTAGTGCACCACGATCAGCTTGTCCCTAGCCGCAACCGCGGCAATGATGAGATCGGGAAGCTTCCTGCCTCGCAGTCCGCGATCAGCAAGGGCTCGTTGCACAGTGCCCGCTTGGACCAAATCTTCGGCTTGGATGTCCAGTTTCGGAAACAACGCCACGGCGCTGCGTATCTGATCCCACTCACCCGCGTTGCGTGCCGAAAAGCCCAGCTCGAGGTCTGACATGGTACAGCGGCCAATCCGCCGACGAGTCAGCAGTTCGCGTAGCATATGCCGCACCGTTGGCACCGCAAGCCTGGTCAACACGCTGGTATCAGCAAGATGAGTCAACGCCATGCAGCAGACCTGTCCTCAAAGTCGAAGGACTCTAAAAAGTCTAAGCTGGCATCGATATCGTGTTTCTCGACACTACGCGCGGAGGCGGCATGTAGCGCGGCATTAACCGTAGCTTTTATCGTCTGTGTGCCTAAATGGTCGCGGGCCGCTTGCAGCGCTCGCTCGTCAAGGTCCACCAGATGCTTCATGGGGCTAGTATATCTTAAAAGGAGAGGCACATATACGGCTTCACACGGCGAGCAGCAGAAGACGTGGGGCAAGCTTCGCCAGATCACCAGGGTCGCTGGTCACTACCGCGTGGTTGTTCGCCAGCGCACACACCACAACGGATGCGTCGACGAGGTCGGCGTGTCCGGAACGACCGCAGCGCTCTCCAGCGGCCTTAGCGACGCGTTCATCAAGCGTAACTATGTCGACACTCTTTGCGGCAAGAAACCGGGTGAGCCGTGCTTGAACCGCGCCGTTGCGCCAGAGCTGCCCGAGAACGCCTACTGGGACAGATATTGGTAAATTGCGCCTGGCGGCGGCAAGTAAGAGCCCACCCATCCGCTGGGTTCCGCGGTCAATGCCGATGAGCGCCCCAGCATCCAGGGTCAATCCGGCGACACTTAGCGGGATGCTCATGCAACTGCGTGCACATCCGCGAGGGGCACAGTGCCGACCACCCGAGCGATATCCGCCTCCGCCTTAGCTTTTACATGTTCTGGGATTGGGCCTAGCTCTGCCTCCCAATCAGCCAAAAACTCGCCAAGTGTCTGCTGCCGTCGGTAGTGATCCAGCGCGGTGGCCACATATGCGCTCACAGACTTCGCCTGGCCGTGAACCACCGCTTGACGAGCTGTTTCCACCAGTTCCTCAGGCACACTAACCGCGATTTTAGTGTTCATACTTTTTATACTACCCGAAATAGGTAGCCTTCACGACAGACAGAGAAATCGAAGCAGCCCCCCGCGTAACCGCACGGGGCTGCTTCCTAAATATCTCTTACCGGAACGAGCCGTAGTCGTAATCTTCCAGCGGAACTGCCTGGCCAGAGCCGGGACCGAAGCTGCCGTAGCTTGGCCCATAGGCATCGGAGTAGCCCTCGTCGTAGGCGGGTACCGTCATAGCGTAAGCCTTGGCTTTCGCCTCCTCGGTGGGTTCGACCCGAACATTGCGGTACCGAGCGATGCCAGTGCCAGCCGGGATGAGCTTACCGATGATCACGTTCTCCTTCAGACCGATCAGCGAATCACTCTTGGCCGCGATAGCGGCATCGGTGAGCACACGGGTCGTCTCCTGGAACGACGCCGCCGACAGCCACGACTCGGTGGCCAGCGACGCCTTGGTGATGCCCATCAACACCGGCCGACCAGCGGCAGGCTCGTTGCCCTCGGCAACCACGCGACGGTTCTCCGCCTCGAACTGCGGACGCTCCACCAACGAACCAGGCAAGAAGTCCGTCGAGCCCGAATCAATGATCGTGACGCGCCGCAGCATCTGCCGCACGATGATCTCAATGTGCTTATCGTGAATCGGCTGACCCTGCGAGCGGTACACCTCCTGCACCTCGTTCACCAGGTGCAGCTGCACGGCCCGTGGGCCCAAAATCCGCAGCACCTCATGCGGGTCGATCACACCGTCGGTGAGCTGGTCGCCTACCTCAACATGATCGCCTTCAGCCACCCGCAGCCGCACCCGACGGGACAGCTTCTCGTAGCTGATCTCGTCGGTGCCATCATCAGGCACGATGATGATCTTGCGCGACTTGTCGGTCTCCTCGATGCGAATCCGGCCAGCGGTCTCCGCGATGGGGGCCTTCCCCTTAGGTACGCGGGCTTCGAAGAGCTCCACCACACGTGGGAGGCCCTGCGTGATGTCCTCTCCAGCCACACCACCCATGTGGAAGGTGCGCATGGTCAGCTGCGTACCAGGCTCACCAATGGACTGTGCGGCAACGATACCCACGGCTTCACCGACGTCAACCAGCTTGCCACTGGCCAATGAGCGGCCGTAGCAACCAGCGCAGACACCAGTCGCGGACTCACAGGTCAGCACCGAACGCACCTTGATCTGAGTGATGCCAGCCTTTACTAACGTGTCGATGAGCACATCGCCCAGATCGGCACCGGCCGGCACTACAACCACGCCGTCCGGCGAAGTCACGTCGGAAGCCAGCGTTCGAGCGTAGCCGCTGGTCTCCACGTGTGGATCTTTGATCAGCGATCCGTCGGCGGTTTGGGTCGCGATTATCATGCTCACACCGCGTGTGGTTTGGCAGTCGTCATCACGAATGATGACGTCCTGGCTCACATCCACTAAACGCCGAGTTAGGTAACCCGAGTCCGCTGTACGTAGCGCCGTATCGGCCAGACCTTTACGAGCGCCGTGCGTGGAGATGAAGTACTCCAGCACGCTCAAGCCCTCACGAAGACTGGACTTGATCGGCCGCGGAATGGTTTCACCCTTCGGGTTAGCCACTAGCCCACGCATACCAGCCAACTGGCGGACCTGGATCGGGTTACCCCGAGCACCAGATTTCACCATCGCCCATACTGGGTTGGTGATGGGGAAGTTTTCTTCCACCGCCTTGGACACCTCATTGGTGGCCTTGGTCCAGATCTCGATGAGCTCTTGACGACGCTCGTCACCAGTGATCACACCGCGCTGATGCTGCTTTTCGATCTTGTCGGCATCAGCCTCGTAACGCTCTAGAATTGCGGCTTTGTTCGGCGGAGCCAGCACATCCTGGATACCGATGGTGACACCGGAACGGGTAGCCCAGTGGAAACCCGCCTCCTTGAGCGCGTCGAGTGTGGCGGCAACCTGCACCTTGGGATAGCGCTCGGCAAGATCGTTGATGATCTCGGAGAGCTCCTGCTTACGCACCCGATAGTTAACAAATCGGTAGTCGACCGGAAGAGCTTCGTTGAAGAAAACACGCCCTAACGTGGTCTCTACCAGCAATGCGCCATACGGCTTCCAACCGGCCGGAGCCTCCCAGGCCGGCACGCCCGGAGCGTTATCCACACCGGTCACACCATCAAGGCGGATCTTCACCACAGTCTGCAGATCTAGCGATCGCTGGTCGTAGGCCATGATCGCCTCAGAGAGCGAAGAGAAGGCCCGGCCTTCGCCCGCCTTACCCGCGCGATCGGACGTGAGGTGGAACAGACCCAGCACCATGTCTTTGGTCGGAGCTGTAATCGGGCGCCCCGATGCCGGCGACAAGATGTTGTTGGACGACAGCATCAAAATGCGCGCCTCAGCCTGCGCTTCGGTGGACAGCGGCACGTGCACCGCCA
>QHCE01000085.1 GCA_003243955.1 Acidimicrobiales bacterium
TAAGTTTCAAAACACCCTCTTAGATGTTGTGCGCGCTATTGATCAAGATGCAACGGCTTGCTCGTGCACGCTGTGTGCTGGATCGACGCGTGGTAGGTAAGAAAATCTATTAAACATTCTCACACTCAAGCTCTGCTGATGAATGGCCCGACTTCATGGTGCCATTGCATCGCCTCGGCGAGCCGCGCTGTGCCGTTGTCACACTCAGAGTGCAGACTGGCGGCATGGGAATTTCGCTCGTCATCATCGTTATCGTCTGCCTGCTCGCCGGAGCCGCGATCGGCTGGCTTGCTGCGTACTCCCGCACTAACGGCCAGATCATCCGATCGCAGGCTGTGCTGGAGACACATCAGGCAAGCGAGCACCGGCTGGAACAAGCACTGCGCTCCCTGTCGGCTGAGGCGATCGAGCGGAACAACTCTGCGTTCGCGCAGCTCGTCGCGCCGCTTAAGGAAAATCTGAGCAAGGTAGAGCATCAAGTCGCAGGCGTCGAACGTGAGCGGGTAGACGCCTACGCTGGCCTGCGCGAGCAAGTCGAGCTGATGCATCGCACCAATGTGCAGCTGCGCTCCGAGACCGCCCAGCTGGTAACCGCGTTACGGGCACCGCAGGTGCGGGGGCGTTGGGGCGAGCATCAGCTGCGCCGCATCGTAGAAGCCGCGGGCATGGTGGAACGCTGCGATTTCGTGGAACAGGAAAGCGTTACCACAGCAGATGGCATACAACGACCAGACATGGTCGTTAAGCTCGCCGACGGCAAGAACGTCGTGGTCGACGCCAAGGTGCCATTCTCGGCATACTTGGAGGCGATGGAAGCGCGTGAAGATCACACGCGAAACGAGCGGCTTGGCGCACACGCTAAGCACATGCGCCATCACATTGATGCGCTATCAGCCAAGGCATATTGGAAAGCTTTTGATTCCACGCCGGAATTTGTGGTGCTGTTCGTTCCGGCCGATACCTTCCTTGACGCCGCGATACAACGCGACGCCATGCTGCTGGAGTATGCGTTCGAGCGCAACATCGTGTTGGCCACTCCGTCCACGTTGATCGCGCTACTGCGCACTATCGCCTACTCTTGGCGGCAAGAGGCTTTGGCGCGCAACGCCGCGCAGGTGCACCAGCTTGGCCGCGAGCTGTACTCCAGGCTGTCTACGCTCGGTGACCACTGGGACAAGCTGGGCTCAGCCATGAACTCCGTGGTCCAGCGTTATAACGGAGCAATAGCTTCCCTAGAAGGTCGGGTGATGGTCACCGCTCGAAAATTTGGAGAACTTCAAGGCGTCACCGAGCAGCTACCCGCGCCCAAACAGGTTGAGGCCATCCCCCGGCAGGTTCAAGCAGCCGAACTCGCCGCCTCAGATGAGGACCGCACTTTAGAGCACTTTTAGGATTATGCCCCCCGGCGGGTAACTAATGGATATGCTGAGGCGGTTACTACGTAGATCCCCATTAAGCAACTTCGGCTCGCTTCCGTAGTGAACGCGAAGGCTGGAGGAGTACCGTGGACCAACCAACTCCACATACCCCCATGGCGGAACGGCTCCGACGCCATTTCAGGCGGTTGCGCCGAACCTCAGCCGGTTTTGTGACAATCGGACTGATTTGCACAGTAGTTAGTGCCATGGTGCTGACCCTATTCGGCCTCCGTGCAATTGGTGGATCGCTAGATATTTTCGATGGAAACGTCTGGCTTTCGTCATCGGCCAGCGGCTCCACCCAGCGTGCCAATGTCAACTCCGGCAAAGTGGACATGCGTTATACGCTCAAGGACGCAAGGAATCACGATTTGGCAGTCGCTCAAACTGACAACAACCTTCTACTGCACGATCGCACAACGGGTATCGTGACGTCGGTCAATTTATCAACCTTAAGCTCGAGCGCTAGTCTTTCGGTACCACCAGGCGCAGGCAGCTCGGTGGCAATGTGGAAAAACCGCGTGGTGTTGGTCGATTCCGCCCAAGGGACGATTCAACGGCTCAATCCTGACAATCTCACCTCAAAAAGCCCGCCACTACACTTCACTCCAGGATTCCTACCTGGCGGCTTCGATAACGACGGCCGCTATTGGCTCGCTTCCACTACGGAAGGCGCCGCCATCGCGGTGATCCCGGACGAGAACTCGATGCAGCTACGCGTGGACCAAAAGGTTTCAGCGACCAAGCCAAACCATCGACTCAAGCTCACGGTACTCAACCAAGGCGCCGCGGTGATCGACGAGACAGACGATGCTGTGATCGTCATCAAAGGCAACCAAACACGCCGCATAGCGGTGCCCAACCTGGATTCCAGCATTATTACTGCCCGCACAACCAGCTCAACCATTGCCATCACCGTGCCTAACTCTCGCGAGATCGTACTGCTCGATGGAGATAGCGTGCACGGATTCACCGTTGACGGCACGGGCCCACTTGGCGAGGCAGCGGTGTTCGCTGGCCAGGTATACGTGGCCGACAGCTCAGCAACCCAAGTGCTTGAGTTGGACATTTCCGGAAAGGTCAAAAACCGCATTGCCACTGCTGACAGCGGCGGCGCTGTCAGCCTGGAGCAACGCGAAGGGGTACTCGTCATCAACGAGCCGCGAGGGCCGGCTGGATACCTAGTCAGCAAGACGCACCAGATCACCAAGATCACCAAATACACCGACGGCGGTGCCGGTCCAGAAGAAGACACCGTTGCATCCAACGGCCCCAAGCAAAAGGCACCTACACCCACCACGGCTCCACCCCAACCCCAAAGGCAGGCCGATCGCCCATCCAACGCGTCAGCGCCGCCAAACGCACCTCCCACCGGCAATTCAGACACAACCCCGCCGCGCTCGTCGAGTACGTCCAATCCTGCGCCGTCCCCATCGGCTCCACGAAACGACAAGCCACGAGTACCCGCACCTCCTGTGCTAAAAAACGCACGCGGCGGCGACGGCCAGATCACGCTCGACTACTACCCGCCCAACGACACTGGTGGGGCCAAACTCGAAGCCATCGATATTTACTGCAACGGTAGTCGAGTTATTCACGACGTGCATTCTGGTAGCGGCAAACAAAACGCTTCTTTTCCGGCTCGCAACAACGTCGCCTGCACCTTGCAGGGCTACGCCATCAACTCTGCCGGTTCTTCAGCGGCGGCACTCGGTGGGGCCATTACGCCTAGGCCAATCAGCCCAGCGCCCCAGCCCAGTCCAGCACCGAGCCCGATACCCCTTGCTCCAACGGGTGTACGAGCAGCGCTTACGGGCGGACAGAACGTCCAGATAACCTGGAACGCGGTGACGGTGCCGGCTGGATCCACGTTGGATAATTACGTCGTCTTCCAATGCGATGAGAACGCACTCGTGTGTGTGAGGCTATTCAGCACGAAGAACACCAATTACACCGTCAATGAAAGAAGCGCCAACCCCAGTCGCGGACGATTCAAGGTCGCCGCGGTGATCGATGGCAAAGAAAGCGCGCCGTCAGCGCCGAGCAACGCTGTGAGCTGGCGATAGTTAGCAGGCGCCCTTAATCGCCTCGCAGGGGTTCGCGGGCGAACTCAGCCACGCCCTGCTCGAAACTTACCGCGGGGCGCCACCCCAACTCATCACGCAGCCGCTGAGAAGAGGCCGTGATGTGGCGGACATCGCCGAGCCGGTAGCGACCAGTAACCACCGGCGCTAGGCCAGCCGAGGCTGCACTCAAAGCCGCCGCAAGCTCCCCAATGGTGTGCACGTGCCCACTTCCGACGTTGAAGGCTCGTAGCTCGCCGACCCCACCGACCTCCGGGGATGTCCAACCTAACGCGGCCAGGTTCGCTTCAGCCACATCATCAACATGGATGAAGTCGCGCCGCTGACCGCCGTCCTCGAATACCTCTGGCGCCTCACCACGGGCCAGCGCGGAACGAAATATCGACGCCACGCCGGCGTACGGCGTGTCTTTGGGCATGCGCGGGCCGTACACATTGTGATAGCGCAGCGCAGCCACCCGTCCACCAGTTGCCCGAGCCCACGCGGCGCACAGATATTCCTGAGTGGTTTTGGTGGCGGCGTAGACGTTGCGCGGATCTAGCGGCTCATCCTCGAAAACGAGCCCCGGCTCTAGTGGCGCGCCGGATTGGGGACAGCGAGGCTCGAAGTGGCCGGCGTCCAAATCTCCCAAGGCGCGCGCCAGCGGACGTACCGGTCCCAGCACCGGGCTGGTGTAGGCACCTTCGCCATACACCACCATCGAGGAGGCCAGCACAATTCGGGTAACGCCGCGCTGCGCGGCCGCGGCGAGCAGTGTGGCAGTCCCTAGATCGTTGTGTCGCACATAGTCGGGTGCATCGGCAAAATCGACGCCGAGCCCCACCTTCGCGGCCTGGTGCGATATCGCGTCCACGCCGTCGAGCGCGCTACGCACCGCCTCGATATCGCAGACATCGCCATGGATGAACCGGACCCCGTCTGGCATCTTCGGCGCCCCCCTCGGATGCACCGAGGGCAACAAGGCATCAAGCACGGTGACGTCGTACCCGGCACGACACGCGGCGGATACGACGCGTGACCCGATGAAACCCGCACCTCCGGTGATCAGCAGCCTCATGAGGCGATCACAGGCTGGGCGAGCACTGCCGCAACGGCATCTGCCCCGATGCTGACGGACGGCTGATACTCGGGATCAATCGCTTTCACCAGTGCCGCGATCGCGGCTTTGATCCTCGGCTGCGCATCAGCCATGCGCTGCAGCACCAGCTGGTGGTGCACCACATCGACTGGCCCGCTCCCCGCTTCATACGCCGCGCTATCGGCAGCGCTGTCGGCAGCTCCAGCGTCGGAGTCGGTGACGTAGGAAAGGTTCACCACACCGATTCCTAGTTCAGCCGCGAGCACAGTTTCCGGATATTGAGTCATGTTCACGGTATCAGCGCCGGAGGCACGGAACCACTTCGATTCCGCTGCCGTGGAAAATCGTGGGCCTTGAATCACCACAACAGTGCCGCTGGGCCGAAAATCCACGCCGTCCTGGGTTAGCGCGACCGTGGCCGCCTTGCGCAGCTGCGGACAGAACGGGTAAGCCGCCGACAGATGCTGCACGCCCGTCACCGATAACACTTCGTCGTCAAAGAACGTATCTGGACGGCCATGGGTACGATCGATGATCTGATCGGTGAGCACAAAGCGCCCCGGGGCGCACTCCGGTTGCAGGGCGCCTACGGCCGAAAACGTCACCAGGGCACGTACGCCCAAGCTTTTCAGCGCCCAAATATTGGCCCGGTAGTTGATGCGATGCGGGGGCACCGAGTGCCCGATGCCGTGCCGAGGGAGAAACGCGACTCCTCGGTCGGCGATGCGACCCAGTGTGATGGGTGCCGAGGTCGGCCCGTAGGGAGTATCGATGCGCCGGGACGGCGAGTCCGCCCCGAACAGTTCATACAGGCCGGAACCGGCGATCACGCCGATCGGCGCGGAATCAGAGCCAGTCGAGGCAATTTCAGACGTCACAGCTGTTCCACAGTCTCCAGTTGGCGTAATGATTGACGAAGTATACGGATAAGCTACCCGCTGAGCGGGGAGTGCGCGTCAAGCCCTATCGACAACTTGTGCCAAGTTGTCGATAGGGTCCGCTAGGGCCATCGGGCATACTGAAGTGGTGGCCTACTCCGAACCTGCGGCAAGAAGATCAGTGACGGAGCATTGCGAAGCGGTGGTAACGCTGCTCGCTGAGCTCGTCGGCAAGACAGAACAGGTTCCGATCTCCGCCGCGCTGAACCGCCGGCTCGCCAGCGGTATGCGCTCGTCCATAGCGCTACCACCGTTTGATAATTCACAGATGGACGGATACGCGGTGCGCGCCGCCGACCTGGCTAGCGCGGAGCCGCGCTCACCGGTGCGACTTGCTGTGGGTTCCGCTGTGCCGGCCGGACGAATCGACACCCCACCCCTGCCGTCGATTACCGCGATGCCCATCATGACCGGCGCGCCCATCCCTCTCGGCGCCAATGCGGTGATCCCGATCGAGCACGCTCAGCCAAGCCGATTCCTCACCGACCTTCCCGCGCACGTTGCGTTCAACTCCCCCGTGGAAGCTGGTCAGTTCATCCGACGCAGCGGCAGCGACGTCGTACCTGGACAACTGCTGGTTGACGCAAACACGGTGCTACACGCTCGCCACTTAGGGCTCCTTGCGGCGGCGGGAATCGCTACAGTCCCGGTGAGGTACCAGCCACGGATACTGCTGTTGTCCACCGGTTTAGAACTGCGAGAACCCGGCGAGCCACTGCAGCCGGGGCAAATCTATGACGCCAACACTCCTATGCTGGCCGCGGCCGCTCAGGCCGATGGCGCGGTGGTCACTACCGCCCGTTTGATCTCCGATTCCGCGGAACAATTCAGCGCGCTCCTGCGCGCGCAACTGGATGCCGCGCCCGAACGCATCGACCTGGTCGTCACGTCGGGTGGGGTGAGTGCCGGCGCGTTCGAGGTAGTCAAAGACGCACTTGCCGGCCACGGTGTGCAGTTTATGAGCGTGGCGATGCAACCCGGTGGGCCACAAGGGCTGGGTAGAGCTTTCGGTGTGCCGCTGTTGGCTTTTCCGGGTAACCCGGTGAGCGCGTTCATCTCTTACGAGGTTTTTTTGCGACCAGCGCTACGCAGGATCGCCGGTCATCCAGACCCTGAGCGTGCCGCGATCCCGGCAAAGCTCACAGCCGCGGTGACGTCACCGCCGGATAAGCATCAAATCCGTCGGGCGACAATTCGAGCAAGTGATCACGAACCGGTCGTTGAGCTGGATTCCGGTCCCGGGTCGCATCTGATAGGCGCGCTGGCGCACTCCAACGCCTGGGTCCATCTGCCTCTGGAGACATCTGAGCTATCGGCGGGGACCAGCGTTCAAGTGTGGCTGCTGGATCAGCTGGCGCCACCACGAGAGCCAGTCGATCCCCCCCCGGCAGCGGACCCATCAGCTGAAGATGCGCTGCCACATCTGAATCGTCAGGGTGCAGCGCACATGGTCGACGTGTCGGCAAAAATGCCGACCAAGCGGGAAGCCACCGCTCAGGCTACGGTTGCCACCACGGCGAAGGTGATCGCAGAACTTACCGCGGCGCAGCTGAAGAAAGGCGACGCACTCGGGGTGGCACGCGTGGCTGGAATCCTGGCCGCTAAACGCACCGCCGAGCTGATTCCGTTGTGCCATCCGTTGCCGCTGACCTCGGTAGCCGTGGAGCTCACCCCCGACATCGATTCAGTAATGGTCACCGCAACGGTTCGCACTACTGGGTCCACCGGTGTGGAAATGGAAGCGCTGACTGCTGCTTGCGTGGCGAGTTTGACGTTGTACGACATGATCAAAGCACTCGATCCCGCCGCCGTGATTGAGCAAGTCTCGGTAGTGCACAAGCTTGGGGGGAAGCACGGCGAATGGGTGCGAACGTGAGTAACACACAGCCCCGAACCGGTCGGGTAATCATCTCCTCCACCCGCGCCGCGTCTGGTGAGTATGCAGACACCACCGGACCATTGATTGTGGAGTGGTTAAAGGCACGTGGTATCGCGACTCCGGCACCGGTCGTGGTGCGCGACGGAGTGCAGACTGTCTCCGCGGCACTACGCGAGGCCATATCGGCGCAGGTAGACATAGTAATCACCAGCGGCGGCACCGGGCTGAGCCCGGATGACCAAACCCCCGAGGCAACTGCGCCGCTACTGGAACGGCCCGTGCCCGGCATCATTTCCGAGATTCGGCGGCGAGGGACAGCCGCGGGGGTCGCCTCGGCGATCCTGACCAGAGGTAGTGCTGGGGTGGTCGGTAACTGTTTCGTGGTGAATTTTCCGGGCTCAGTTGGCGGAGTCCGGGACGGGCTCTCGGTGCTGGATGGGGTGCTCGAACATATGCTGGCGCAGATTGCCGGAAGCGGCCACCATGGCTAATGTTGCGGTCTTCGCTCAGCTCACGCTCGAAGCCCTAGACGCCGATTGGCAGCGCAACTTCGTTGCATGTGCCGCCGCGGGCGCCGTAGTCAGTTTCACCGGGGTGGTCCGGGATCATGATGGTGGACGATCGGTCGCTAGCTTGCGGTACGAGGCACATCCCGGCGCGGCACGAGCGCTGGACTTGGTGGCGGAGCAGCTGGCCGGCGCTCATGACGTGCAGGCGGTCGCGGTGGCGCATCGGGTCGGCGAGCTGATAGTTGGCGACGTGGCGCTGCTGTGTACAGTCTCAGCCCTCCACCGGGCGGCGGCGTTTGCCGCATGCGAGGCACTGGTGGATACGGTAAAACAGCGGGTGCCAATCTGGAAAAATCAGCGCTTCACCGATGGCACCGCCGAATGGGTGGGCCTGTAGGCAACAGCGCTGGTATGATTTTAGTATGACTAAAACCAAAATCGCGGTGACCCTCCCTCCGCAACATGTGCGAGCGGCAAAGAAAGCCGTAGCGGAAGGTCGAGCAGTGTCCGTCTCGGCCTACGTTGCTCAAGCGCTTGCCCGACAAGCTCAGGAGGATGGCTTAACCCAGCTCGTCGCAGCAATGCGAGCCGAAGACGGACCACCCACTGACGATGACTATGTCTGGGCCAGCCGGGTGCTCGGAGCCCGGCAGTGAAACAGCAGCAGGCTTGGGTCACGTTTGATACTGGCGCTTTGATAGCAATTGAGCGGCGGTCTGGTCGCATGCAAGCCCTGCTAGATCAGGTCGCAACTCAAAGAGTTTCGATAGCAATCCCCGCCGGAGTGGTGGGTCAAGCTTGGCGAGGCGGACCTCGCCAAGCGCGTCTGGCACAGTTGCTCCGTTCTGAGCAAGTGAAGGTCGTGGAACTCGATGAGCTGAGGGCACGTGCGGCCGGCGTACTGTGTGGGCAAACCGGCACCAGCGATCTCATCGACGCCTCTGTGGTGCTATGCGCACGCGAGCAAGGGGGAGATCTCGTGGTGACATCTGATCCGGACGACATCAGGAAGCTAGACGCGCAGCTTACGCTCCATGAAGTGTGACGTGGCCCCTTTACTGCGGCTTGGCTTCCCAGAGCGGTCGAACCTCAATCGTTTCACTGGTAGGCCAGGATTTCGCCAGCTCAACGGCCTCGCTTCGGTTCGCTACGTCCACCAAGATATAACCGCCCAGCGTTTCCGATTCGCCAGAAAAAGCCGTCTCACTCACGCTGACGTCGCCCGAATGATCGCGTCGCACCGTTACCGGGGCAACTGTCTCAGTTTCGAATGCTTCGCCGCCGATGAGCGTGCCGGATTGAGCGTGCTGGGCCATCCAGGTCTCGATGTGTTTGCGGTGACGGTCCTGGTCGAGCTCAATGCTGCGCCGTGAGTTCTCTGTTTCCACGATCACTAAAGCAAACCTCACGCCAACTCCTTGTCACATCACCGGCCACAACGGCCCGGGGGTAACAATCAGCATGCCGGTAACTGAACTTTAGTTCCAGGGTTTTGGATAAAAATTCACGTGATAGACACAACTTATGCTGTTTTTTCGGTTTCCGGTAACTAAATACAGATATATATGATGTTCCTGTGCCTAACCGCTCATACACCGATACAGCGCCGTGGCGGCGCGAGAGCGAACTCTAGGATACGTACTCATGCTCGCAGTACAGGACACTCCGCCCCATTGGGTCATCTGGACTTCGGCGGTGGTCGCACTAGTAGTAGTGGGATCCAAACTGCTGTGGATTGTGGCTCGCAACGTGATCACGATCGCGCATGAAGGTGGCCACGCGACCATGGCGTTATTGTCCGGACGCAAACTCAGCGGAATTCGCTTGCATTCAGACACTTCCGGGCTCACCGTCTCCTCGGGCAAGTCGACTGGGCTCGGCATGGTCTTCACTGGCCTGGCCGGGTACGTGGCACCATCCCTGCTCGGGTTGGGCTGTGTGTGGCTACTATCGGTGAGCCGAATCACGATTCTGCTATGGGCATGCATATTGCTGCTGTTCGGGATGCTGGTATTCATTCGCAACATCTATGGTGCCGCCTCGATACTAGTCACCGGGTTGATCTTCGCGGGGTTGATTTGCTTCGGCTCCGACGCCGCGCGTGGTGCCTTCGCCTATTTCGCCACCTGGTTTCTACTGGTGGGCGGGGTGCGACCGGTGATCGAGCTACAGAAAAAACGCTACTGGCATGAGGCGCTCGATTCCGACGCAGACCAACTTGCCCGTATAACTGGAGTGCCAGGACTGGTGTGGGTGTTGTTGTTCGGGCTGGTCGCCGTGGGCTGCCTGGGGGTCGGCATGGCCACGCTGCTGCCCTCGGCCGGAAAGGCTTAGCCCCGACTGTGCTCAACGCAGCCGATAGGAATAAGAGTGCATAGCGTCCCTGGCAAATCAACTTTCAGTCTTGCCACCACGCCAAGTCCAAATGCTGGCGGATTGTGCGGTCTTTTGTGACCAACGGCGTAGCCGTGACTATGGCTTGTGCCGCGATGAGGCGGTCGAAGGGGTCACGGGTCCAGGAAAGCCGAGTTGCCGACTCACATATCAGCGCAGAAGATGGGTCGGTGAGTACCATTTCCAGTTTTGGGCACAGCTCGTCCAGGATGGCCTGAGCCGTGACCGCGATTCGACCAACTTCGTGCAAGTAAGCCAATTCTAACTGAACGAAAGGAGAAAGACCGAGTTCCTCGGTGTCCAAACGCTGAGCAACCGCAGATGGAATGTGCCGTTGGGGGTCGGCATAAAGCCACACTACGACATGTGTGTCCAGCAGGATCACGGCCGCCACTCCGCTGACCAGTCAGAACTAACAAGATTTTCAGGATCGCCTGCAATGGCGCCGGTATGGGATTTGAGTCGAGCAAGCTTGGATGGGGCCTCAAGGGAAACGATGCGTAGCCGTCGATTATTTCGCTCGATCTCCAGCGGAATACCGCTAGAGATCACTTCATCGAGGAGTCGGTACACATTTTGCCGTAGCTGAGACGCTGTGATGGCCATTTTACCCCCTAACGTACGCACATTGTAACAGAGACGCACGTACGTACAGTAGCCACGTTATTGAAAGTTAATAGGAGCTTGCGGTGCTCTGCAATGGCGCAGCAACTGCTATCGACACTGCCACCACGGTCGCAAGAAATACGGCGCTACGAATTCGGAATTTCCCGAGTTGAAGTATTTGTGCCAAGGTACCGGTCGATGGCTGTGCTGCCGAATAGACCAGTTGGATCCAGGCTCGCGCGCAGCGCCTGGAAGCGGTTCCACATCGGATACAAAGGTGCGAGATCGGGAGCCGCGAGACTGTGTGGCTTGGCCCAGTGCGGCCGTCCACCAAGGTCGCGACAAGCTTCCTCGACACGCCGCACGAAAGCCGAGACGTCGACACCGCGATGCCAAGCGGCGCCCACGCACACCGAGGGCTGGTCGTAGTGCGGATCGAGCCAGCCTTGCTCGGCAGGTTGGAAGCGAACCTCGCAAGGGAGAGCCAGCGGCGGCCGCGTGCTATCAATCGCGTCAAGCATTGCCTGAACAGCGGCCCGGCCGTGCTCTAGCGGGACCGCGTACTCGAACGTGTCATGCATGATCGAAATCGGAAGAACAAAGATCCGGTCGGAACGATCGATCACAGTGGAGTTCATCGGCAGGTTCGCCATCCCTCGGTTCATGGCTGGCACTCCCCGCGGCCACTGACGGGCAACGGCACCTGCCGCACTCATCAAGCCATTGATCAGGAAGCTCTCCCGCAGCCGCTGAGCGGTTCTCGGGCGTGCCGGTGACGAAACTGGGAAGGAGCGGGCGCTCGAGGTCACCGCCGTGTCGGTATAGGGAAGGAACCACACCTTGAAATGATCGATTTCCGGTGGATCCCCGACCAGTGCCAGGCCCTCCTCAGTGCTGACCTTGCGGTCCACCCGACACAGCGTGAACGCGGGCACGACCCGGATCGTCACCGCTGTCACGACGCCCAGCGCACCAAGCGAGCAGCGCGCGGCCTGGAAGAGGTCCGGGTCGGATTCGGCAGACACCTCCCGCAACGAACCGTCGGCGAGCATCAATTGCAGGGCGGCCACCTGGCCGGACAGCGAGTGTTTGGTCAAACCCGTGCCGTGCGTGCCGGTGCTGATGGCACCGGCGATTGTTTGACCAGCAGTATCGCCCAGGACGGCGAAAGCGAGGTGATGCCCAGCAAGCACGGTGCACAACTCAGCCAGCCGGGCGCCGCCCTGCACTCGAATCAGTCCTTGGTCGACATCGATGTGCTCGACCCGATCAAGGTACTTGAGTGTAACGAGCGTTTCTGACGTCAGCGACAGGTCGTTATAAGAGTGCCCCGTGCCTACAACCAGGACACGAGAGCCACGGCCAGCTGCCTCGCGCAGGACTGTCCTCAGTTCTGCCAGAGACCGGGGCTCAGCGATGTGGCTCGGTCGGCAGCCGAGCTGGTGCCAGTTGACCCAGTCTGATTCAGTGCGGGTGGCCATCGTCATCCTTCGCTATTAGTCAAAGCTCCGGCTGAGCGCCGGGAGGCAATCTCAAGGCGCTAGGACCTGCAAACCGCCGCCGAGTCGACATGTTGCCACTCGATCGACCGCTGAACAGACCAAATCCATCGTTCTAGTACGGCACAGAGTGCCGAGCGCGGAGAGGGTGGGGTACGCAGCGCCACACGCTGGTGGAGTCTGCGTGACCGCTTCTCAGCCGAAGATCTCCGAACCATGATCGACCTGTACAGGTCGGGTGCAACGGCCAAACAGGTAGCCGAAAAGTTCGGTGTTAGCGAGCGGAGCGTTACCCGACTGCTGCACCAGCACGGCGCACGTCGTGAGCGCTGCCTACCTCCGCTGTGATCGAGTAGTAGACGTATACTCAGCGATCTGGAATAGAAGGCTCACCATGATGGCCAGCAGGTCTGGCGCCCTGCCCAGCTGACCTGTGTCGAAAAGATCCAATTTCAGCTTGCCTGCGGAAGATCGAGACCCGTAGCTTCTCGATGCGAAATCCCGAGCAGCTAGGGTTGGGTGATGATCACGTTCAGATCGATTCAAGGGCCGCTCTGATTGCTGCCTTAACTGCTGTAGAGCCAGCACGGAGGGGCGTTGAGCGAGGTTACGCCGATGTCAGAGATTTGATCGCTCGGTTAAATCGCGTCTGTAGCTCGTCACGGAATTTCTCGGAAGTGACGTACAGCCCTTCTTTGTCTACACTGCTGCCAGTCGGAATCGTTTCACCAGTAGCAAACTTGATAGCGGTTTCAGTGGTACGTAGGACAGGGCCATAATCGGTTACTGCTAGACCTTGCGTAAAGCGCCTCCTGCACTTATCGGAATTCTTGTAATCCTTCTCGGGGTGTTGCAATAATTGGTTACGAATATCTCGGATACCTTCTGCTTTTATCTTGCCCAATCCAGGCAAACGGAAACGATTACCGTCATCTTTGATGTTCAGAACTTCCCTCAACCGCCAGGCAACGAAATAGAATGATTCAGTAAATAGATTGATTGATTCCCAAGCTTCGAAATAGTCCTGGCGTTCGACTTGACAAGGCAAGATTGTTCCACCTATCCACTGCTCTATTGAGATTTCACCGCGCTTAAGGGCGGGATAATTGTCTCGAGACCAGGAGTTTACTCTCTCCCACTCCTGACGATCAGGAATAACTACATCAAGAGCAATTCGTAGATGGTTCAAAATTAAATCCAGCTGTCCAAGTCGAGTACCAACCTCAGCGGCCAGATCATGTCTAACGTCATCCTCCGGAATAGCAGTAGCCATCAGGGAGCAATAACTGATCCATGCCTGCCGTACAGATTCGAACATTGGTTAAGTGTCCAACAGGTAGTGGTGATTTTGTCGAAGGAAGCCAATCAGGATGACAGGCCCCGAACTCCAAAGCGCACAGTGAAGGGCCCAGCCCACACCCTGGTGAGACTACAAGACCGCTTGCCAACCAAGGACCTTGACATGAACCCCCACGAGGGACGGGCGCGACCACCTGGTGCGCGCTTACTCGAACCCGCGCTGAACTGCCAGAACAGCATAAAACAGGCCTGTGGACCCGGAGGGACGCTACTACAACACGGTCGCTCAGCCCGTGCGGCACGTGGATATCTGATGCCTCAGGTTGACCTGCCCAGCTGCCCGGGCAGGGGTCGACGACATCGACCAGGGGAGGAAAGGCCTCGGCACCTCAGGGTCCGTATGGCAGCGGCAGGGCACCCCACCCCCCAGGAGCACCATGGGATGTACAACCCTGGATTGGAGCCGACGCCATGCGTGACTTCCTACTAGTGCTCGCGGTGTTCGCTGCCTGCGTCGTGGAAACGGTAGAGGCGCTGACCATCGTGCTCGCGGTCGGCGTCACCCGTGGTTGGCGATCGACCCTGCGCGGTGTCGCGGCCGGGTGGGTCGTATTGGTGATCATCGTGGCCGCTCTCGGCCCGGCGCTAACCGTGATTCCGATCAACGCACTACGACTGGTGGTCGGCGGGCTGCTGCTGATCTTCGGACTGGGTTGGCTCCGCAAAGCGATCCTGCGGGCGTCGGGATTCAAAGCACTGCACGACGAGGACGCCATCTACGAGCGGCAGCGTCGCGAGGCCGAACAAACTGCACCAGCACCACGGGCGGTACTCGGCGACGCCTACGCATTCACCCTCGCATTCAAGGGCGTCCTGCTCGAAGGGTTGGAGGTGGTGTTCATCGTGCTGACCTTCGGAGCCAACCAGCACAACATCCCCCTCGCCGCAGTCGGCGCGCTCGCCGCCGTCGCGCTAGTTACCGGCGTCGGGTTCGCTGCCCGCGCCCCGCTGGCCAGAGTCCCGGAGAACACGTTGAAGTTCACCGTCGGGGTGGTACTCACCTCGTTCGGCGTGTTCTGGGGCGTCGAGGGCGCCGGCGGTCGCTGGCCGGGCTCTGACCTTGCGTTGCTGGCGGTCATCGTCGGCGTGTTGGTTCTCGCGCTCGCCGCGGTCAACGTCCTGCGCCGCGCCCATGCGAATCCGACGGCCGTGAATCATGTAGCGGTGGGTGCCTGATGAGCCGCACTGGCAGCGCATTGCGCGGATTCGTCGCGTTCTGGTGGGACTTCATCGTGGGCGACGACTGGCGCATTGCGGGCGGCGTCATCGTTGCTCTGACCGCGACCACCGCACTGGCGCGCACATCTGTCCCGGCCTGGTGGCTGCTACCGGTCGCGGTGGCCGCCTTGTTGGCGATCTCGCTGTGGCGGGCAGTCCGAGCATCACTCACATGACACACCAGGGGCACACCACTCGATACTGCGCACGCCTGTTCTCCGAGGGCGGTCGAGCGCGCACTCAAGGGTATTTGCGCCGCCGCTCAAAGCGCCTGTTAGGGGCCTTTGCCGCGTGCCCCACCTTCATCCGGGTTGGGAGCACGTCGATTCTCTACGCATTGAGCACGACTTGAGCACAACATGGCCATGGTCGGCTTCCACTACGGCGCCACTACGCCTCAGACCTCTACGTGATCGAACGAGTGGATCCAAATCCGGTCTCCGCATCTCGACAAAACCTGCAGGAGGCATATCGGAGCCGCCTGGGTGCGCTCACTGGCCTTAAAAGTCGGGCAGATTGACTAGAGTTAACATACCGACGGTGGGGTGGCCTTGGCCGCGATTTCCGGCCATAGGAGGCCCGTCGCTGACAGTCCCTACCGGCATTGGTAGGAGGCTGTGTTGAGACTGTCATCGCGTGCAACGGTGGCGCAGATCGTGGAGCCGTTGGTCGTCGCCGCACTGGGGGCTGACCTGCCGATTGGTGTTCAATGCTGGGACGGTAGCGCTCTGGGTGCACCCTCTGCACCACTCCAACTGATCATCAGACACCGCCGCGCACTGCGCAGGCTGCTGTGGGCGCCAAACGAGCTTGGTTTCGCTAGAGCCTATGTCTCCGGCGACATCGACTTCGAGGGCGACCTCTTCGCCGGACTTGACGCGCTCGAACGGGTCGCGCTTGGCGACCACGGGCCGGGCGTCACCGTCGACAACGCCACTAAGGCAGCGATCGTGCGCTGCGCGATCAAACTTGGGATCATCGGGCTGCCCCCCAAACCACCGGTCGAGGAAGCCAGACTCGCCGGCCGGCTGCACAGCAAGGGCCGTGACAAGTCGGCGATCACGCATCACTACGACGTGGGCAACGCCTTCTATCGAATCGTGCTCGGTGATTCGATGACCTACTCCTGTGCGTACTGGGCACGCGAGCCAGGCCCCGACTTCAGCCTCGGCGACGCCCAGCTAGCCAAGTGTGACCTCATCGCCGCCAAGCTCGGCCTGCGCGAGGGAATGCGGATACTCGACGTCGGATGCGGTTGGGGAACCTTCGCCCTGCACGCCGCACGCTCCTACGGCGCCCGAGTCGTCGGGGTGACGCTGTCCCAGGAGCAGGCGAGCTATGCCACCAAGCGTATGGCGGACGGTGGTGTCGCCGAACTGGTGGAGATCCGGGTGCAAGACTATCGTGACGTCCGCGACGGACCCTTCGCCGCGATCTCCAGCATCGGCATGGCTGAACACGTCGGTGCCGCGATGCTGCCGATTTATGCGGCCGATCTCTACGCGCTACTCGCTCCACAGGGACGTCTGCTCAACCACGCGATATCGCGACGACCCGGTCCGCGGACAGAATTCTCCCGCACGTCGTTCATTGACCGCTATGTCTTTCCAGACGGTGAGCTCGAACCGCTGGGCATGATGGTCGATGCCCTGGAGAGCGCCGGCTTCGAGGTGCGTGACGTCGAATCGCTGCGCGAGCATTACGCGCTCACGCTGCGCGAGTGGGTCGCCAACCTCGAACGCGGCTGGGACGACGCGGTCCGCGAGACCAGCGCGGCGCGCGCCCGGATCTGGCGTCTGTATATGGCTGGCTCCGCACTTGCCTTTGCAGCTAACCGAATCGGCGTGAACCAAGTGCTCGCCGTCAAGCCCGGACCTCGCGGCGTAAGCGGATTACCCAAGACGCGTGCAGAGCTGCTGAATACCGCGAGGTAGCCCAGATCGGTCGTGCGCGTCGCCGTCAAATCTGCCATCCCGGGGGGCGGTATGCGGCGAACAGCAGCATACCCATTTGGCCACGCGAACCAGAATTCCTCAAACCCCACGTACAGCTGCATCACGGAAATTGCTCAAGGAAGTCGTGAATCGCAAGGGCTGTCTCGTGGGGTGCATCGTTCTGCACCCAATGTCCAACGTCCTCGACGCAGACGGCTTCCACATTGGTCGACCGAACCCATGCTTGTGTCGAGTTTGTGTATCCTTGCTGCCGTAGATCACCAGCTTGGGCACGTCGAGCGCGAGATACCGATCCGCCATGCCGGCACTCAGGCGAACCAAGTCCTCCGCCAGTGCGTGGAAGGCGCGCTTGTCTGAGAGCGTGTTTTGAAACTGG
>QHCE01000026.1 GCA_003243955.1 Acidimicrobiales bacterium
TAAGTTTCAAAACACCCTCTTAGGGTGACTTTGGTCGAACCACAGTTACGCAGAGTAAAATTCCTCACTGAAGTCGTGGCTGAACTTGGGTTAGGAAATGTGGAAATCTGTCGCTCGCGCGCCGAGGATTGCGCTAAAAAACTCTCAGGCGATGTCGTTACCGCGCGCGCGGTAGCTCCTTTAGAGCGACTTCTTAGCTGGTGTTTACCGCTAGTATGTAGCGGTGGAAGATTGTTAGCCATTAAGGGAGAATCAGCTCAAACTGAACTCCATGCGGCACGCCAAACCCTGCGCAAGCACAGGATTAGACAAGCACGAATATTTCAGTGTGGCGCCGAATATCTCAACCCACCGGTGACCGTGATTGAAGTAACCAAGGCTCCATAAAATTACTATCGGCCCAGCCGTGTGGTGGTGGCACTAGGTGTAGAGATATTCCGAGAGGTAGTCATGAGTAGTGCATCACTGTCGAGACCTACTATGAGCCCAGGCTCGCAAGATGAAGCCCAGCGGCGCATACGAGCCGCTGTTTCACGTGAAACAGTAGACACTCGGGATATGATTTCGCGCCCTCAAGAAGAACTAGCAACAGGGGATGCCTTAAGCCCCCCTGAAGCTAGTTCATCCCATGTTTCACGTGAAACGTGGGATGAACTGCCCATTGCTAGTGAGGCGCGGCGCGCGGTAGACGTGCTCAATCCGGCAGGAAACACCTTCCCGCGCCCAAGTAGGCCACGTACGATCTGTATCGCCAACCAAAAGGGTGGAGTCGGGAAAACCACGACGGCTGTCAATATTGGAGTCGCGCTGGCTCTACATGGGCTCAAAGTGTTGGTAATTGACCTCGACCCTCAAGGAAACGCTTCGACTGGCCTTGATGTTCCACACCACTCCGGCCTTCCCAGTAGCTATAGCGTGCTCGTAGAAGACGCCAAGCTGGAGTCAGTTATGCAACGCGTTACCGGAGTTGACAACCTGTGGTGTGTGCCGGCCACCATCGATCTTGCTGGCGCCGAAGTTGAGCTAGTTTCTGTAACTGCCCGCGAGCGGCGCCTTGAGGCTGCTCTTGATGAGTGCCCTGAAAGCTTCGACTACATTTTGATTGACTGCCCGCCCTCATTGGGCCTACTTACAGTCAATGCGCTAGTTGCGGCCAAGGAAGTACTTATTCCCATCCAATGTGAGTACTACGCACTCGAAGGATTGGGGCAGCTGCTTCACAATGTGGGTCTGGTAGCCGAAAACCTTAATCCCGTACTGCGTGTTTCCACGATTCTGCTTACCATGTACGACGGCCGCACCAAGCTTGCCGACCAGGTGGCAAACGAGGTGCGAACACATTTTAAGGATGATGTGGTCAACGCGGTAATACCACGTAGCGTCCGGGTTTCGGAAGCTCCGGGTTATGGGCAGTCGATCATCACCTATGATCCCGGTTCTCGAGGTGCAACAAGCTACGTTGCTGCGGCTAAGGAGATTGCCGAGCGTGGCGCCGCTATGCCAGTTGGGGAAGGTGTGGCATGACAGAAAAAAAGGGCGGCCTCGGTAGAGGTTTAGGTGCACTTATACCCACTCGTAGTGAGCCCTCGGCCGTTTCGCTTGCCGCAAACAGCGCCGCCACCTCCGGCAGTACAGCGGCTGTGCTTATCGCCAAACCGGACCAGGCTCCAACGCTAGTGCCTAGCGAACAGTCGAAAATACAACTAACTCCAGTTCCAGGGGCAAGTTTTGGTGAGCTTTTAATCTCAGAAATATCCCCAAATCCACAGCAACCTCGCACAGTGTTCGATGAAACTGCCCTGGAGGAGCTAAAAGCCTCTATTCAGGTAGTAGGTGTGCTGCAGCCGATTGTGGTTCGGCAACTCCAACCGCATGCATACGAATTAGTGATGGGTGAGCGCCGCTTTCGGGCCTGCCAGGCACTAGGGCGCGAACGCATCCCCGCCATCGTCAAAGAGACTAGTGACGACGCGTTGTTGCGGGATGCTTTACTGGAAAATATTCATCGAGCCGATCTCAATCCTTTGGAAGAGGCGGCAGCTTACCAGCAGCTTCTTGCGGAGTTTGGGGTAACTCACGAGGAGCTCGCGCAACGCATTGGGCGCAGTCGCCCGCAAATCAGCAACACGGTACGCCTACTTAACCTGCCGATAGCCGTGCAGCGACGCGTAGCGGCTGGGGTTCTATCTGCAGGCCATGCGCGCGCGTTGCTTGGCCTGGAAAGGCCGCAAGCACAAGAAGAGCTTGCTCATCGGATAGTCGCAGAGGGGCTATCCGTGCGGGTAACAGAAGAGCTCGTCGCGCTGCGTCATTCTGAAGGCTCTGTCGGAGATCCGGCGAGCATGAAAATTCCGCAGCGTCGCAACAAACTGTACGCACCTGGTCTTGGCCATCTTGCTGAGCGCTTAGCTGATCATCTCGATACGCGCGTAAAGGTAGATATGGGACGCCGTAAAGGAAAGATCACCATCGAATTCGCCACTGTTGATGATCTAAATCGCATTATAGGTAGCATCCACCCCGAAGCTGTTACTGATCAGATCGAAAGTAGCTGAACTGGTGCAGCCTCTTGACCTGAAAATTTAGCTACTTTCGGGCTGACTTAGTAACGAGCGGCTCAGTACTACCTATCGGCCGATGGGATAGCCGCCAAAATTACCAGATCGCTATAGCACCTCAGTGGTGCGCTAGTAGTAGTGAATGTATCTGCCGCACATCCAGCGTTCCGGTATCGCAATCGAGATTAAGGGGCAAGAAAATCCTTTGCACCGCGGCTAGAATCGCGTCTGCTACCGTGTCGCGGAATTCCGAGTTGGCTATTCGTGCCCGGTCTGTCCGCGAACTGAGGTAGCCAATCTCCACGCGTACCGCGGGCATACGGGTCAGCCGGAGGATCTCCCACGTCTTGGCATGAATGCGGCAATCCTGTATGTCGGTGCGCGCAACGATTTCACGTTGTACCAGGCTGGCTAGCTGCTCCCCCACGGTCGATGTGGTACCTGAACCGGTTCCAAAGTGATAGCAAGCCACTCCATTGGCTGCCGGCGTGTCATGCCGATCGGCGTGCAAACTGATCAAGACATCCGCGCCAATCTCGTTGGCAAACTGTGCCCGCTCGATCGGGCTGGGATTAGTATCTGGACCACGTGTGAGATGAGCCTGAACGCCTACAGCAATAAATCTGCCTTCCAGTCGCAGTGCGAGGTCGTGGCAGAGTACCGCCTCACTGAAACTTTGCTCACCACAGGCGATCTGTATGCCGGGGTCATTACCACCATGACCTGGATCGATCACGACACGTTTACCGGGCAATGCTGGGCCGGCGTGATCAAGCTTGGCTGATTCGCGCAGTAATTGCGGCCGGCCGCCAATGACTTTTCGGCCGATTCGACGCAGAGCGTGCATACTGCCAGGCCCAAAGACGCCATCACCGATCAGGCCGCAGTCACGTTGAAACTCTACTAGTGCTCGTTCGGTGCGCGGGCCGAAAACACCGTCAAGCCGACCCACGTCGTATCCCATTTCTAGCAGCCGGTCTTGAAGCTGGTACACATCGTCGCCAAGCATAGGATCGCGTATCGATAGGTTGAGCACTCGATCCCCTAGCCTCCAGCGAGCAGCAACCAGAGACCGCCAGGTTTCGGTGCCGACGATACCATCCACGCTCAGGCCACGAAGCTGCTGAAACTCGCGCACCGCCAGGTCGCATGCGGCATCAAACCCGATTCCGCCTGCTGATACTGAGCTCGAGACTGGCAACAGTCCCAGATCGACTAGTACGCCGCGCACCTCCACGCCAGCCGGACTAGTGTCACCCCGTTTGACTAACTGCATAGGAGATTAACAACCTTTCACCGACCCTGATGCGCAATAGCTGCAAGCATGTTCGGCATGGCACCATGGGATATCTGGTGGCCGATATGTACTTGATCTAGCGCGCTGTAGCGTACCGCCTAACGTGGGCGGTATCTAACCTGCCACCCGCTCGGAGAACACTGGCCTGAAACCCCTGGATCTACTAAAGCGCTTTGTCGATCAGAGCAGTGATAGCGGCCTTCGGTTGGGCACCTACCAGCTGGTCGATGAGCTGACCGTTGTGGATCAGTAACAGCGTAGGGATACTTAATACGTCATAGCGCCGGCTGATAGCGGGGTGCTCTTCCACATTTAGTTTGACAATCTTCACCGTTTCGGCGCGTTCCCTCGCGATCTCATCAAGCAATGGAGCTACTTTGCGGCATGGGGGACACCACTGCGCCCAAAAATCAACCAAAACTGGCACGTCCGCAGCCAGCACTTCAGCTTCCCAGGTTTGCTCGGTTGCGGTAACGGTGGGCATCATGTCTCCTTTTGTGGGCGAACGTGGACAGTGTTAGTGGTTCCATATTGGCGGGTGAGCGTTTCACAACGAAGCTAGATACCGCTGCGCATCCAGCGCCGCCACACAGCCGGCGCTCGCGGCGGTAATCGCCTGCTGGTAGGTGTGATCTACAACATCGCCAGCGGCAAAGACACCGGATACGCTGGTCAGGCTTGTGGGGGCTTTCGTGATCACATAACCCGATTCGTCCAACGCGAGCTGGTTGACGACGAGTTCAGTGCGCGGGATGTGGCCTATGGCAACGAAGACCCCTGTCACCGCAAGTGTAGAGGGGGCGTTGCTGTCTACGTTAGTGAGCGCTACGCCCGTAACTTTTCCCTCTGCACCAACGATTTCAGTAACTCTACTGTTCCAGATAACGGTGATCTTTGGATTATCTAACGCACGCTGCTGCATGATCTGGCTGGCTCGGAACTCGCCGCGACGATGTACGATCGTGACGGATCGGGCAAAACGAGTTAAAAATGTGGCTTCTTCCATTGCGGAGTCTCCGCCGCCAACCACCGCTATGTCTTGATCACGGAAGAAAAATCCGTCGCACGTGGCGCAGGAAGAAACTCCGTGTCCCAAGTATTCGGCTTCACCTGGGACGCCAATCCGGCGCCATGCTGAACCTGTCGCCACAATGATGGCCCTGGCGCGATATGGCGTCTGATCGACCCAAACCGTTTTAACACCTTCGAGCTCGCCAGCTTCTCCATCGAGCTTAATTCGACCAAGCTCGATTCGACTAGCGTCTGCGGTAAGTAGTTGCGCGCCAAAACGCTCCGCCTGTTTACGCATCGAATCCATGAGCTCGGGGCCAGTAATTCCGTCGGAAAATCCGGGAAAATTTTCCACCTCGGTGGTAGTCATCAATGCTCCACCGAACTCGTTGCCTTCGATGAGTAAAGGCTTAAGGTTGGCTCGCGCCGCATATAGCGCGGCCGTATATCCAGCTGGTCCCGAACCGACAATGATGAGGTTGTGCAGCTGTTCAGACACTGGTGGATCTCCTGTAATTCACGATTGGTTCAGCGGTAGCAACGCAATACCCGGGAGGACTATTCCCTTAGGCCTACGTTTAGAGTGTTCAGGCTCCGTATACCCGAACCTCACGTACCCCCACTTGATAAGGGTTGTCCTCGGAGGCTGTGCGCGGCATATCTGTGATCCATACGACGAGGAAGCGAGTATTTTCCGCCCGCGGCAATAGGAAAGTCACCTCGGCTGGGGAATTGCGCACCGGTTGGCCAAATGCTCGGTACCCGTTGATGTCGGCTGCTCGAGTATCGGCTCCGCGTAGTTGCAGTGATGCACCAGGGGCCGATAGCTGCACCACAACTTCACGTACTTTAGCGACTTTACCGAGGTCAACTATGATCCCCATACCAGATTTGATACCGCCGAAATCACCTCGCCGGTATGCGTCCGGCTGCCACATGGTCGCGGGATTTCGGTCGATTGCGCGCGCGGCCCCAGCTAGTTCGCTGCCATCGCCTTGCGGATCGAGGATGCTGGCCGCGGCCGGCCGCAGCTCTTGTTTTCCACCGGATCCGTTGCTAGCGGAATCCGCACTGAGCGGATAGTTCGAGCCGCTGATGTCAGGTAGCCCTACAGCTCCAACCGCGAGGCCAGCAGCAAGAATGCAGGCGATACCAGCTGCCGGTATGCCAAATTTTTTCCACGCTGCCCGTTGCGGCGCCGGCTCCGCCGAAATGGTGCTCAGTGGCCCTAGTTCTGGATCGGCGATGTCGTATCGACGCAGCTCATGGGCTAGAGTAGCCGCATCGATTTGACTGGCACCGGGGTCGAGTAGATCCATGGTGAGCGCGTCGAGATAAGCGGGAATTCCGGCTCGAATCTGTCGGGGGGTGCATAGCCTACCATCTACCCGCACAGCCTCTGGCAGATCACGGAAAGTCACCGATGCTTCTAGCGGCCATGAACCGGTGAGAGCGGCATACAAAAGTCCGCCGATGGCTTTAATGTCACGTTCGGCGGGAGTGGTCGTAGACAGCTGGAGGTGAGTAAAGGTGAGCTCGCCACTATCATTGAGCAGCACCGTGTTGGGGTTGAGCTGGCCATGGCGCATACCTGTGCTATGAATTGCAGCGACAGCTTCGGCAGCGGTGCGAGCTAGTCCAGCGGCCCGGTATGAATCCAGCGGGCCCTCAGAGGTCAGCATCTCGGTAAGCGTGCGGCCTTCTACCCATTCCCTTACGACGAAAGCCCGCGAACCCTCATTGATGGCGTCGTAGACCCCAGCGACATTGGAGTGCTGAATCCGGCCAGCGTGGGCCGCCGCCGAGAGCATAGACTCCGCGGCTTCGCCACCCGGAATTCGAAGTTCGATCGAGACATCACGGCTGAGTAAATTGTCAGTACCACGCCAAAGGTAGTAGCCGTTGAGTTCGTTTCCGTTCACCATCGAATCGAGTCGGTAACGCCCGGCAAGCAGCTCGCCCTGCGCTGGTGCGCTCACCTGCGTCACAACGTCCTCCTGCGCGTGCACCACCAACCTGCGATGGTGAATAGCTGCCTGACTGCCCGCACTGATTGTTCAGTATATGAGGTTATCGTTTAGGAGTGGCCGTTTCGCTACAGGCCGCGCCGAAGAGCGAACTTGCGGGTGACAGTTTGGACGAACTGTGAAACTTCTTGGACCCGCAGGAAGACCGAGGCGGCTACGAAAGAGATAACCAAAGCGCTGCCACCGATTCCCAACGCCATTACTCCTCCCAGCTTGCCTCCACCGAGTAGCTCGGTACAGCTAAATGCTAGTCCCCAACCGATGAGCCCAGCAATCACCGATGCAAGCAACAGACGGGCGAGCGTCTGAAATATCCGGCCAAAATGCAAACTACCCAGTCTGCGCCGCATAGCAAGTGTGAGTAGAGCCGCGGCAACCGCATACGAGACAGCGTTACCAATCATCAAACCGATGACAACATAGTGGGCGGGTAAACTCAAAAAGAGCACGATGTCCACAAAGAGGCGTATGACCACCACGGGGATGTTGATCAGCGCCGGAGTTTTTGTGTCCCGCATTGCGTAAAAGGCGAATGTCTGTAGCTGGCTGACCGCAAAAGGCACTAATCCAAGCGCTACGGCCACTATGGCCAACCCCGTGCTTTGAGCGCGGTCAGAGCTGAAATTTCCCCATTGAAAAGCAGCGATCGCTAGCGGCACTCCGAGGGCCATGTAGGCCGCCGTCGCTGGCATCAAGATCACCGAAGACAGTCGAATTCCGAACGAGAGCTGGTGGGCGACGTCCTTGGTCTTGTTTTCTGCCGCTGCGGCACTCATCCGTGGCAGCAGCGCGGTGATGATTGAGACCGCGATGATCCCGTGCGCCATCATGAACATCAGGCTCGCCGCCTCGTAGACCGCGGGGCCAGGTCCGCCTGCTTGGCCGGCGCGATAGGCCAGCGCCATCACTACAAAAACGCTAACCTGACTTACACCTACGTAGCACAGCATCCAACCGGCCAGTCTGCCCGCTTCGGTAAAGCTACTGTTGCCGAAATCGAATCGCCAACGCCAACGAAAACCAACTCGGCGAAGCGCCGGCCACAAAGCGGCGGCCTGAAGCGCTACACCAAAGGTGGTACCGAGCCCTAAGACGAGCAACTGGTCAGTGGTGATAGTGGAAGGTGTTGGCAGCGCTGGACCGGGCAGCGCCACGAAGATCCCTGCCGTGACGATGATGCTGAGGTTGTTCAGGATAGGTGCCCATGTAGGTGCGGCGAAGTGCCCTCGGGTGTTGAGTACAGCCCCGAATAGTGCGGCAATGCCATAGAAAAACAACTCGGGTATCAGTAAATACGCCAGTAACGTAACCAGATGTCGATCTTCGGTTTTTGTAGCAACTAGGCTGGTGATCAGGGGTGCTGCCAACACAGCGATGATCGTCGCTGCAGCTAGTAGTAGCACCGCCAATGTGAGTAATCGCTGAATGTAAGCCTCGCCGCCATCAGCATCGCGCCGCGCACCTACTAACAGCGGTACTACCACTGAGGCGAGCACTCCACCAATGAGTAGTTCGTACACCATGTTGGGCAACGTATTTGCCACTTGATAGCTGTCACCTACGGCAAACGCGCCGAGCACCGCACCCAAAATCGCGGTACGGGCGAACCCGGTAACCCGAGATACTAGGCTGCCTAACGCCATCACGCTGCTGTGGCGCGCTATGCCCGATGACCACGAGGTTGCCCGCGCGGCCTGAGTCGCGGCAGAAGCTAGCTCTTCAGGGCTATGAACATCTGTCCGTTGCGCAGCCACTTCCGGCATTTCGTCATCACCTACGGTTGGATCAGGCCGCGGTTTACTGTCAGTAGCGACTGTCCCTAGCTTCACGTGGTCTACCGGTGTCATTGCCGTTGCTCCCATAGCGTTGCAACATCGCCCATCAGCGACCGTTCATCGGCGTGACTAAGACGACGTGGGACCTCACTGAGCGGTACCCATGCCACTTCGGTGACCTCCATGTCGGCATCAGAAAGCGCGCCGCCTACGGCGCGGAGCAGGAAATGATGCACTGTTTTGTGAATCCGCTTACCGCCAGATATGAACCAGTACTGCACACTTCCCAGCGGAGCAACGATCTCACCGACGATTCCAGTTTCTTCCTGAACTTCGCGTATGGCGGTGCGCTCGAGTGTCTCACCGGGCTCGACCTTACCCTTGGGTAGTGCCCAGATCAGTGTGCCGCGTCGACTGAGCTTGCCAATTAACGCACCGGCAGGGGGGACGGTGCCGGCATTGAGTACCAGGCCGCCAGCGGATACTTCATCGACACGACTCAAGCGCCGGCGGGACGGTCGGCGGCGGGCATGTCGGGTCACCGTCGCCACCCTACCCTGGTGTGGATCGACTGAGCGGACAACCGCGCGCTGGCGTGAGCGGGAAGAATGTATGAGGTTAACTTTGTGACTGCTGCACAAGCTAGAAAATTTGCCGCGCTTTCGGCCGAGCAACAAAGCCGCCTGATTAAGATGGTGGAGCTTTACCCCTCGACGCGTGAGCTTGGCCGTCGGTTTTCCCAGGCGGCCCGCGAGCTTCACTTCGTGGGTGGTTCGGTTCGCGATGCGTTGATGGGCCGTGCGGGTAACGACATTGATCTTTGCACTGACGCTCACCCAGAACAGATTCTCGCGTTACTACAGGACTGGGCGGATACGACATGGACTACAGGGATCGAATTTGGCACTGTGGGTGCAGCTCGGCGCGGCGCGCGGGTAGAAATCACCACATTTCGCGCAGATAGCTATGACCGAATCAGCCGGAATCCTCATGTGCGCTACGGCAACTCGCTAGTTGATGATCTGCTGCGACGAGACTTTACTATAAACGCGATGGCGGTTTCAGTCTCTGACGGCACGTTCACCGATCCCTTTGGCGGTCTGGAAGACCTTGCCGCACAGCAAATTCGCACCCCGGGTACGGCGACTGATTCGTTCTCCGATGACCCGCTGCGGATGCTTCGCGCAGCACGGTTCGCCGCGCAGCTGGAGTTCTCGCTCACCGAAGACGTCATCGCCGCGATGAGCTCTATGGCCGAGCAGATCACTCGGATTACTGCCGAGCGTATTCGCGACGAGCTCAGCAAACTACTGTGTGGTGGCGACCCAGTCGCCGGCATCCGACTTTTAGTGCACACCGGACTGGCCGAGCAGATACTTCCCGAACTGCCAGGAATGCGACTGGCAATCGATGAACACCACCAACACAAAGATGTCTACGAGCATTCAATAACCGTGTTGTCGCAAGCAATCGAGTTGGAGGATCCAGCCAGTGCGGAGGGTTCACCAGACCTAGTGCTACGACTAGCGGCTTTACTGCATGACATCGGCAAACCCGCCACGCGCCGGAACGAGCCGGGTGGCAGCGTGAGTTTTCATCACCATGAGGTGGTTGGCGCAAAGCTAGTTCGAAAACGGCTGCGGGAGCTGCGTTATTCGAAGGATGTCGTTGAGGCTGTCAGCGGTTTGGTCTTCTTACATCTGCGGTTTCACGGCTACAGTCGTGGCGAGTGGACAGATTCCGCTGTACGCCGTTACGTGGCTGACGCTGGGCTGTTACTGCCCCGGCTACACCGATTGGTGCGTTCGGACTGCACTACCCGAAACCGCCGGCGTGCGGCCATACTTGCTGCCACCTATGATTCGCTGGAGGAGCGCATCGCAGCGCTGCAAGCCCAAGAGGATCTCGCTAAGATTCGCCCCGATCTCGACGGCAATGACATCATGCGGCTTTTAGGTCTCCCGCCAGGCCCACAAGTGGGGAAGGCATGGCGGTACCTTAAAGAACTGCGACTCAGTAACGGTCCGTTAACCCGCGAAGAGGCGCAAGCACAGCTGCGGAGCTGGGCTGCCCAGCAGGACGCCGAAAGCTAGCCAGAAGCGTTCCGTATATGCCAGCATGTTCTCATGCTCGAACGTCGCCTTCCAGTCATGAGCAGTACCCGCACCACTATGGTCGCTGGTCTAGCTATCGTCCGCAACGACCAGTTACTCATGGTGCGGCAAGCTCGAGCCAGCGGAATGCGATGGGAGCTCCCTTCGGGAGGTCAAGAGTTTGGTGAGACGTTAGAGGAAACCGCCGCTCGGGAAGCCGCCGAAGAGACTGGCCTTAAAGCTTCGGCGGGCCCGCTGATCGCGACGTTTACGTCGTATCGGCCGCAGCAACAAGCGGTCGTGCTTGGTGCCATTTACCGTGGCGAACTGGATGAAGTTGACAGCCAACCCACACCACAACTTTCCGATGGAATAGTCGCAGCGGCTTTTGTGGACCCTTACGCGCTACCTCGTGAAGAGCTAGGGGCTCTCACTATCGCGGTGCTGCGACGATGGTGGTCGGAGCGAGACCGTGAGCTCTGCGCCTGGCATATCGAGCTCTGCCGAGACGTGCAGGGATACCGCGGAGTCGATAGTGCCACCACCGAGCTTCGACCGATAGTTCTTTAGAGGTCTGAGTTAGAGGCGGATGCTCCTACCGCTCAACCTCGCCGCGGATGAACTTCTCCACCTGGTCCCGAGCCGTTGAGTCGTCGTACTGCTCTGGTGGAGACTTCATAAAGTAGCTCGATGCGGACAGGATTGGTCCACCAATACCGCGGTCTTTAGCGATCTTCGCGGCACGCACTGCGTCGATAATGACGCCTGCGGAGTTGGGTGAATCCCAAACTTCGAGTTTGTACTCCAAGTTCAGCGGAGTGTCGCCGAAAGATTTACCTTCGAGCCGGACGTAAGCCCATTTGCGGTCATCAAGCCACGGCACATGGTCGGATGGACCAATGTGTACGTCTGCCTTTGCCATTTCGTGGGGAACTTGCGAGGTGACTGATTGCGTTTTGGAGATCTTCTTGGATTGCAGACGCTTGCGTTCCAGCATGTTCATGAAGTCCATGTTGCCGCCGAAGTTGAGCTGGTAGGTGCGCAGCAGCTCAACTCCGCGGTCTTCGAACAGCTTGGCCATCACGCGGTGAGTGATCGTGGCACCGACCTGAGATTTAATGTCGTCGCCGATGATCGGCACTCCGGCTTCAGTGAATTTTTGCGCCCACTCCGGGGTACTGGCAATGAAAACCGGAAGCGCGTTGACGAACGCCACTTGTGCGTCGATAGCGCACTGCGCGTAGAAACGGTCAGCTTGCTCAGAGCCCACCGGTAGGTAGGAGATCAACACGTCGGCTTGGCTTTCGCGGAGCGCGGCAACGACGTCAGCAGGCGCATCATCAGACTCTGTGATGATCTCGCGGTAGTACTCCCCTAGGCCGTCGAAAGTGTGTCCCCGCGCGACGGTGATTCCAGTGGGTGGCACATCACAGATTTTGATGGTGTTGTTCTCGCTGGCNNGCCGACCGGCAGGTAGCAGATCAAGACGTCGACCGCAGCCGCCTTGAGAGCGGCGACGACGTCGACCGGCACGTCGTCGGACTCGGTGATCGTCTCGCGGTAGTACTTGCCGAGACCGTCGAGGGTGTGACCACGCTGGACGGGGATGTCGAGCGGTGGCACGTCGCAGATCTTGATGGTGTTGTTCTCGCTGGCGCCGATGGCCTCGGAAAGGTCTCGGCCGACTTTCTTGGCGTCCACGTCGAACGCGCCGACAAATTCAATGTCAGAGATGTGGTAGTCACCGAATTTGACGTGCATGAGTCCGGGAACGCGTGTGGTCACATCAGCGTTCCGGTAGTAATGGACGCCTTGTACCAACGACGCGGCGCAGTTACCCACGCCAACTATGGCTACACGTACCGAACTCATCGGTCCTCCTTGTTTGTCATTTCGCGCGGTATTCCCAGCGCGATAGGTGTTTCATTCACGGTCGTGAATTGAGCTCAGATCTAGGGATTGCTCGTTGGCAATCAGCTCGTTAAGCCACCGAACCTCGCGGTCGGCCGCTTCCAAGCCGTGGCGTTGTAATTCGAGGGTGTAGCTGTCTAGTCGTTGACCAGTGCGGTGCAGAGTTTCCCGTAGCCCTTCCCGTTTCTCTTCTACCCGTCGCCGGCGCCCTTCTAAAATGCGCAGCCGTACTAGTGGATCGGTCCGACCAAAAAAAGCGAAATGCACTCCGAAAGCTTCATCGTCGTAGCAGTCAGGCCCTGCTTTGGTGATCAACGTGGAAAAGTGCTCCTTGCCTTCGGCAGTGATCCGGTACACCACTTTGCCGCGCCGGGTGGTCAAAGGCGGCGCTGTCTGTGCCGGGTCTGGCTCCTCTTCGGCGATCCATCCCAACTCGCGCATCCGCCGCAGTACTGGGTAGAGCGAACCGTAGGAAAATGCGGCGCGAATCGCTCCAAGTTTGGTGCTGAGCTCCTTACGAACTTCGTAGCCGTGCAGTGGACCGTCATGCAGAATGCCTAGGACCGCCAATTCAAGCATGGCTGCCTCGATTCCGCGGCTGAAGATATTGCACGTCGATGTATCGAGCCGATACATCGGGTTACATTTGGACTCTACACCACAATCACGTACGCTGGTATCTGTGTCGAGCCAGGACAAGCGAACCGGTACCGATTACGCTCGGCCGATCTCCCACCTGAGACATGCCGGGCTACGTCTGGTGCGCAATGCCGACCGCTCAAATGGCCAGGCGATCGTTTCGCAGCGGGCACCGGCCGATGTGACGACTGACGTCGCATTTCGATCCGAACCGCTGATTGACTACCGATTGCAACGCCGCGCAGTGCTACGCGACTTGCGGTGTGGTGTGATAGGCCTGCATGAGGTATGCGACGCCTCGCCGTATCTACTTCGCGCTGCCGGCTTCTTCGGTGCGCAGACCCAAACCGCCTGCCCTGTATGTCGTAGCGGGCCGTTGTGGCAGGTGTGCTTTACCTACGGTGACGCACTGGGATCGGCCGCGGGGCAAGCTTGCAGCGTCGCGGGGCTATCGACGCTAGCTCGTCGGGTGGGTGAATGTGAAGTCTATCGGGTTGAGGTGTGCCCCGATTGTACCTGGAATCATCTTCTGGAGAAATTTCTGCTCCTGCCAGTCGAGGATCTAATGTCGCAGCCAAACGCAGTGAAGATGAATCGCTGTGGCTAGTCAACAAGCCGGGGCGGCGTTGGCTAAGCTTCACCGCTCAGGCATGGTGGAGATATGAGTTCGCCGTTCAATCGATCACAGGGTGGTGCAAGAGTTCCTGGCGCACGGGTCCCACGCAGACGCTTACCGGCTTCCAGGGAAGCTCCTGTTCGCAGTGGGCGTCAGCTTGATGACAGTGAAGCCGCACAGGCTCGTGACGATTTTGACCGCGACCCCCGGCGCCCCGAGCGTCGCGGCGGCATCCAATCAAGCGAGCAGAGGTCAACCAGCTCAGCGCGCCGCGGAAAGACTCAGCAGCGGAGAGGCGCCCCACTAACAGCGGAAAAAGCGAATAAACTTAAAAAACGGCGTCGGCGGCGCAAGATCTACCTCATCACCAGCCTGACGCTGCTCATGCTGGGCATGGCCACCATGGGCGCGGGCTACGCCGCACTCGAAGTGCCACTGCCAGATTTAGCAGCCGCCAAACAGGTTTCGGTAATCTATTATTCTGACGGCAAGACCGAGTTAGCTCGCCTTGGCGTGGAAAATCGGGAGGAAGTTAAGCTTCGCGATATCCCTAAACATGTACAACACGCTGTTATTGCTGCCGAAGACCGCAGCTTCTACGAAAACGATGGCGTCTCTATTAGTGGCACGTTACGCGCTTTCTGGAGCAACGTTCGCGGTAATGACACTCAAGGTGGCTCTACCATCACCCAGCAATACGTCAAGAATGCTTTTCTCAGTCAAGAGCGCACGTTCACTCGGAAAACAAAAGAAATTATCCTGGCGCGAAAGATGGACCAGGAGTACAGCAAAGACCAAATTTTGGAGTACTATCTCAACACCATTTTTTGGGGGCGTGGCGCATACGGAATTCAAGCCGCGGCAAAAGCGTACTTCGGAGTTACCGTGGACAAGCTGACCGTTGAGCAATCCGCTCTACTCGCCGGGGTCATCAAAAGCCCTAATGCCTTAGACCCTGAGACGAACCCTGCAGGAGCCCAGCAGCGCTGGTCTTATGTCATTTCAGGCATGGTGAGTAAAGGCTGGATCGACAAAGCTAAGGCCGAGACGGCGCAGATGCCGACTACAATCCCGAAGTCTCAAGCCCAAATCAACTCTGGTCTCAAGGGAGCTACCGGGACAATCATGACCCGGGTGCAAGCCGAGCTGGTGAAATCAGGGATTTCCGAGCAGCAACTCAACACCGGCGGACTCCGTGTCACCACCAACATCGACGCAAAGATGCAAAAAGCTCTAGAGGCTGCGGTGAAAGAGAATATGACGGGGCAGCCAAAGAACCTCGCTACCGGCGTTGTCGCGGTGCAGCCTGGGACCGGAAAGATCAAGGCCTATTACGGTGGAGAAGCCGGCTTTGCGCAATTCGATGTGTCCGGACCAGACGGGTCACATCCGGCGGGTTCATCCTTTAAAATTTATGTGCTCGCGCAAGCGTTAGAGCAAGGAATCAGTATTGATTCAGTATGGGACGGCAGCTCGCCGCGGAGCTTCCCAGACCGAATCAAGCCGGTGAATAACTCTGAGGGAAACAACTCCTGCAAGCGGTGCACCTTAGATAAGGCAACCGTGTTGTCGCTCAACACTGCCTATTACGCGCTTACTTCTAAGATTGGGGCGGCGAACGTGGCAAAGCTAGCCGCGAAGGCCGGGATTACACACCTTGACGGTAAACCCATTGGCGAGATCGCCGATCAGGTCAACAATAATATTGGCATTGGGCAGTATGGCGTTAGCGTGCTCGACCATGCGGCTGGTTTCGCGACGTTTGCTAACGGTGGAGTGTACGCCAAACCCCGTTTTGTCGATAAAGTCTCGCAAGGAGACAGCTCGCTATACCAGGCGGAAAACGAGACTAAACGCGCGTTCAGCGCCGACGCCGCCGCCGACGCTGACACCGTGCTACGGCACGTGGTGGAGCACGGTCAGCAGTTGGCGGGTGACCGTCCAGCCGCGGCTAAGACCGGGACTCATCAGTATCTGGAGACCGGGCATAACTCTCACGCTTGGATGGGGGGGTTCACTCCGCAGCTGGCGGCCGCGGTATGGGTAGGCAACGCTGGCGCCGATGGACCGATCATTGACAAGCGCGGGCGCGATATTTACGGCGCGGGGGTGCCAGGTTCTATCTGGAAGTCCTTCATGAACGCCGCGCTGGCGGGTGCTAAGAAGGAAGAATTCCCCGCAGCTAAGCACATTGGTGACGCTTCTCTCGGCGATGCCCCACCGGAACCAGCGCCAGCTCCGGCTCCAGCCCCTGAGCCCACTGAGCAACCAAACGTGGGCGCACCGACGGATCTACCCATTCCTGAAAACTTTCGGCCGGGCGAGCGGGGGCTGCTTGGTGTGCCGCGGCGTTCTGGACAGTCGGATAATCCAAATCCACGAAGCACGCAATCGACCGCTCCACCACAGGATGGACCGTGACGGTATGGACGCCGGCGAAGCGCCGCCTTTCTACTGAGCGACTGTTTTCCTAGGGGGAGAGTAACCGGCGCAGTAGCGCGATGTCGGCAGATTGAGCGGTGGCGCCTCCGGGCGTTTCCACAATCACTGGCGCGTCTGCGGCTGCGACTACGGCGCGCAACAGCTCTATTTCAATCTGACCGTTTCCCAGATTGTCGTGTCGGTCTCTGCCCGAGTTGAAGCCGTCCTTGGAGTCGTTGGCGTGCACTAGGTCAATTTTTCCAGTGATGGCTTTCATTCTGTCGACGATTGTGAGCAGGTCCTCACCGCCGGCGTGCGCATGACAGATGTCAAGACACACCCCTGGCTCATACTCGGAAACGGCGTCCCATAATTGGGCGAATCGGTCAAGGTTGCGAGCCATCGCGTTCTTCCCGCCGGCCGTGTTCTCGATTAAGATCCGAGTAGCGAAGCCACCCTCACGCTCGGCGTAAGTAAACGTTTTGCGCCAATTTTCCACGCCCAGTCCGGGATCTTCGTCTATTGGCAAATGCCCGCCATGCACGACTAGGCCGAGCGCCCCAACAGCCTTTGCTGCCCCGGCGTAGGCACCGAGCAGCCCTCGAGAAGGGACTCGCACTTTGTTGTTTGTGGTGGCCACGTTAATCACATAGGGAGCATGGATAACCACAGCTACGTCGCTATGGGCAAGCTCGGTAGCGTCCGTGCGTGAGCTCGGCTTACTCCAGCTTTGCGGATTACTCAGAAAAAACTGCACAATATCTGCGCCACGGGCTGTCGCTTCAGCTAGTGGTTCCGTAGAACTAACATGGGCACCTATACGCATGTAGCGTAGGCTACGGCCTATTGCTGTACTCACCAGAACGCGGGGTTTTGGCGAAACCCGTTACTGCGGTGATGTAGGAGCGTCCTGTGTAACTGTTGGCTCATTGCCAATGATGGTAATGAGTAGGCAATGTATGCCTGTCTATGGAAAGAGATGTAGGTGTTTAACCGAACTCCCGTGGCTCGCCGGCATACGACTGTACGTGACACTCCGACTCTGCTGTTTGTAATTTCGGCACTTCTGCTAGTTCTGGCAGCCCCAGCGCTCAGCCGCTCGGCATTCGCCGCGCAAACCCAGTACCCGGCCTCAGCGACGATGAATTTCGACGGCGCGGTGAATCTCCTGGGATTACTCAGCACCCTCACCGTTTCACCGAATGAGGTCGGCGTTCGCGCGGCTGGATCTGTGCGGTTCGTTAATAACAGCTCTGTAGACCTCGCGCTTTCGGTGGCGGGACAGTCTACGGAGTTGTCTCCGGGTGTTGCTCGTAGTTTTAGCTTTCCCGGCGCTAGCAGTGCTCAGCGGTTTTCGGTGTCGGTGACCCCGCTTAACGTTGCTGTGGTGGGTAGCGCGCCGTATAGTAGCGGCACTGTTCATGTGGCGGCAGCCTCCTTCGCGCAACCTACGACTGACGCGCAGGGTGATGGACAACCCTCTGAGACCACTTCCGGCGAGTCGTCGGATACATCTACCGTGACAAAATCAGCGCAGGCGCAAGCTACTAAGGTGCCTGGTGTCGCAACCGACCCGACTGCTCCGCGCGGCGGTCCTGACATATCGCAAAGGCCGGGTAGGCCTCTGATTCCTGAGGCGCTAGGTACTTCCGCACAATCGAGCCGTGCTATTAAGAAAAACCGGCATGTTGCTCCCGAACAGGCCAGCACGGTTTCTGCTCTCACCCAGAACGGACAGTTAGGTTTGCTGATTTTGATCGCAGGGGTGCTCCTGGCCGGCGTTACCAGCGCGGCGATTCGGGTGATCTTCGCGCGCCGGATTCCGCCGGTTCGTGCGTGACGCGGCGCACTAGGCTGGTGACTCCGCCTGTCGGTGCAGCTACGTCGTGCTGTTAAACTGCTCCGAGTATTGCTTATAGAACGTGATACATACGTCGCTTCGCGGCGACCCTCTTGTCACGGACCTTCCGTGACCGCATTAGTCCATGGGAGGTGGGGTTGTGTCTTTACGTCATTACGAGGTCATGGTGATCCTCGATCCAGAGTTGGAATCGAACACCATCGAGCCCTCACTCAAGAGCTTTCTTACTGTGATCGACGATTCCGGCGGTGCTGTGGACAGCGTCGACATCTGGGGACGGCGTCGACTGGCCTACGAAATCAGTAAAAAATACGAAGGCATCTACGCAGTGATGCAGCTCAAAGCGGAGCCGGCTGCGGTGAGCGAACTAGATCGTCAACTGAAGCTCAACGAGTCGGTCCTACGCACCAAGGTCATCCGTCCCGACCAGCGATAAAACAGTGAGATAGGCAGGGAGCGTCCATGGCAGGCGACACAGGTATCACCCTGGTAGGCAATCTCGTAGACGACCCAGAGCTCCGTTTTACTACCAGCGGAGCCGCGGTGGCAAAATTTCGGATTGCTTCCACCCCCCGAACGTTCGACCGGCAAACCAATGAGTGGAAAGACGGCGAAGCGCTGTTCCTTACGTGCAACATTTGGCGCCAGGCAGCCGAGAATGTGGCAGAGTCACTACAACGCGGTGCTCGAGTTATTGTGCAAGGTCGATTGAAACAGCGATCCTATGAGACCCGTGAGGGCGAAAAGCGCACAGTATATGAAGTCGAGGTCGACGAAGTCGGCCCCTCACTGCGTAACGCAACCACGAAAATCAATAAGACCAGTCGCAGTAGCGGCAGTTTCGGTGGAGGCTCGACCGGCGGAGATGACCCTTGGGCGTCAGCCACACCGTCTTCACATGGAGACGGCGCCCCCGCGGCCTCCGACGAGCCACCTTTTTAAATGACCAGCACTACGGCTTTTACCCTGGTACACAGCACCACCCTATTACAGAAGCGAGTTTGACGTGAGTGCGAAGACAGCTCCGAAGACTGAGAAGCGTAAGCCGATCAAGAAGAAAGCCAATCCGCTAGATGCGGCTAAAATTTCCTATATCGACTGGAAAGACACCAACCTGTTGCGCAAGTTCATCTCCGACCGGGGCAAGATCCGTGCCCGTAGGGTCACCGGGGTAAGCAATCAACAACAGCGTCAGATTGCTACAGCGATCAAAAATGCGCGCGAGATGGCTTTACTGGCATACACAAACGTGCCCCGTTAGAGCGTGTGCCAAAAAGCCCCTGCCTGTATTCCACATGTTTTTGAGCCGCCTTGCTCCACCTTTTTCGTAGGCGGGAGCTCTTGCGGCCTTGGCAGATGACTTTGGCCCACGCTCTTAGGCCGCGACAATTTAAGATTGTTTCCGCACGAATTGAGGAATAAACGTGAAGGTCATCCTTACACATGAAGTCGCCGGCTTAGGTCTTGCTGGTGACGTGCTCGACGTCAAGGACGGTTACGGCCGCAACTACCTGCTTCCACAAAAGCTGGCTGCGGTGGCTAGTCAAGGCGCCGCTAAGCAGGCCGAACAACTCAAGCGGGCTCGGCAGGCGCGGGAAATTCGGGATCTAGATGGTGCGCGTAAAGCTAGTGACCAGCTGCGCACATTGGCGATTTTACTACGTGTCCGTGCCGGCGAAAGTGGCCGGCTATATGGTGCCGTTACTGCCAGTGATGTAGCCCAAGCGGTGCTCGCTGCCGGGGGGCCTAAGCTAGACAAGCGTCGAGTACATCTGTCAGGCTTAATCAAAAGCACCGGTCGTCACGAGGTGAGCGTCTCGTTACATCCCGAGGTAACAGCGCAATTCTCGCTGGAAATAGCTGCGGAAAAATAGTGGTAAAAATTGTTATTCACAGTACGTGGATTATGTTATCCCTGTTCAAACAGTTAATAACACCTATGGTCCACAGGTTTCCCCCAGCTCCTGCACAGCAGCGTGCACCAAGGACGCTGGTTTCAGCCGGTGCCCCGGGTTTGTGGTAGCTGTGTCCCACCCCTGAAAGCTGGAAGGCGGGTTTTGTGACAGTCGTTGGCGAACTGCGGCCGGTGGCATCGCAGGCGCCACCACCGGAGTTTGACCGCACTCCTCCGCAAGACGTTCCGGCCGAGCAGAGTGCGCTCGGGGGCATGCTACTGAGCAAGGACGCCATTGCCGATGTAGTTGAAGTGCTGAGGGTAGGCGACTTTTACCGGCCCGCTCACGCAACTATCTTCGACGCGATCATTGATCTATATGGCCGTGGTGAGCCTGCCGACCCGGTCACGATCGCTGCCGCGCTCGCTGACCGTGGCGAGCTCATGCGTGTGGGCGGCGCGCCGTACTTACACACCCTTATCTCGCAGGTTCCCACGGCCGCGAATGCCGCCTACTACGCCCGCATTGTGGCTGAACGCGCGATGCTACGGCGATTGGTCGAAGCCGGCACCCGGATCGTCCAGCTGGGCTACGGCGCCGCTCGGCAAGGTGGCGGCGATGTTGACGATGTGGTGGATCGTGCCCAACAAGCGGTGTACGACGTAACTGATCGCCGCACCAGCTCCGACTACACGCCGTTGGCCGAGCTGCTACAGCCCGCCATGGATGAGATTGAAACCATCGGCGCGCACGGCGGAGTGATGAGCGGTGTGCCGACGAGTTTCGCCGATCTGGATGCGTTAACCAACGGCCTGCATCCGGGCCAGCTCATTGTTGTAGCGGCCCGGCCCGGCCTTGGTAAGTCCACCATGGCACTAGATGTAGTGCGGTCGGCGACGATCAAGCACAATCTGCCGGCAGCGATCTTCTCGCTGGAAATGAGCAAGATCGAGATCACCATGCGGCTGTTGTCGGCTGAAGCCCGGGTCCCGCTGCACCACTTACGATCCGGTCGGTTGTCCGAAGACGAGTGGACCAAGCTGGCGCGTCGCATTGGTGAAGTGAGTGAAGCTCCGCTGTTCATCGACGACTCGCCGAACATGACGATGATGGAGATCCGGGCCAAGGCCCGGCGGCTCAAGCAGCGCCACGACTTACGATTGATCGTGCTCGACTACCTTCAGCTGATGAGTTCAGCGAAGCGAGTGGAGAGCCGCCAGCAAGAGGTCGCCGAGCTCTCTCGTGGCCTCAAGCTTCTAGCTAAAGAGCTTGAGGTGCCGGTCATCGCGGTGAGTCAGCTTAACCGTGGTCCCGAACAGCGCACCGACAAGCGGCCGCAGCTATCTGACCTTCGTGAGAGCGGCAGCATCGAGCAAGACTCCGATGTGGTGATTCTGCTGCACCGCGATGACTATTACGAAAAAGAATCCGCCCGCGCTGGCGAAGCCGACTTTATTGTGGCCAAGCACCGAAACGGGCCCACAGATGTTATTACGGTCGCGTTCCAAGGACACTTCAGCCGGTTCGTGGACATGAGCGTAGGCGGGTAGTCGGCCTCCGCGGTAGCTCTGCGGTGAAGCAGCTCGGCGACGAGCACGCTCGCGTCGGCGGCGACGATCATTGAGTGCGCGTAGCTGCACCCACTGGGCGCCAATATCTTAAGTGCCGGGGGCAGGGTCGAGCTCTAATTCTTGGTGGAGGGTTTCAACGGTCCAGGTTGGGCAGCCGCAGCCGAGAAAGTCGTGGTCGCCGGTGAGAATACCGACATCGAGGGTTAGTGCGAGTGCTACTGGAGGCCAGTCATTGGGGTCCCGAGGAATGCGCCGCCGCGCCACTGCTTCCTTGGGTGCGTAGAAGGAATGCGGAATGACCTCGACTATTCGATCGTCTACGAGTTTCAGGACAGCCTCCAGTAAAAGTTGTGCGTCTTTAGCATTGAGCTTGCCTTGATCTACCAGAATACCTAAACGGCGCTTGAGCTCGTGTTCTGTTTCATTCCATTGCTCTTCGGGGACCACCACGGACAGGTCTGGATGGGCGAACAGCTCTCGGCCTCTACGGCGAAGCAGCTCGGCGACGAGCACGCTAGCGTCGGCGACGACGATCATTGAGTGCGTTCCCTGCGCAAGTCAAATAAAGCCGCAAACTCATTCTCTGACAGGCCACTGTTTTCGATTGCTTGTTTCACGACCTCGCCGAGCTGAGCGAGGGCTCGAGTGACCTCGCTCTCATCTCGCTGCAAAGGAAGGTAGAACCCGATCACCCGGCCGTGTTTGCTCACGGCGACAGGAGTAGTACCGGATAAGTAATGCGTAGCGTGATCTCGAAAATCTCGCACGCCAACGTTTTTCACCATCGTCATTGTGGTCACCTCGTGGTCATATCTTACGGTGTTGGGCGTTGTAAGACAATCCTTGGATACCTTAAGCAGCCTCCAGCAAAACGAGGGATGCGATAAGCACTACTCCCGCGACAGGATCAAACACCACCTACTTCACGGGTTCTAGAAAATTTTAAAGTTTTTTCGGTGAAGGGCGTAACCAATCAGGAGGTGGTCTCGTTGGAGGTGATGAGCGCGGCCACGGCCCTGCGATTACCAGGAGCGGCTTCCGCCGAGTCCGTCGATCGTTTGAGGTAGTGAGCTCGCCGCAGATCGAGAAAGCAAGCGCTAACTTGATCGTCCACTCTTCGGCACCGCCGTTTCGGAGTGAAAGAAACACAGTGGAACGCAAGCTCCACCATGGGCTCGCTTGAGGCGAGCACCGGTGCGGTGTTCTTCAGCAACAACAAGCTTCATCTCCCCGAGCGATATGTCTGTCGGAAGTTCCTCCCCCGGCACCGCTCGCGGGCGTTCGTCCCCCCACGGGGCCGGGCAGTTTGCATTGAACACTCATAACGTTGAAAGGTATTACCTCAATGAACAAAGTTATTCGCCGCACCCTGCAGGGTGCGGCCCTCGCTGGTGGAATCGTCCTCGCCAGCTCCGCTGCCGCTCAGGCCAACCTGTCCGACAGCGTTAACGACAATGGCGCCCTCAATAACATTCTTAACCACTCTGTCAATGGTGACAACTTCAACGGTAACTCCGTTCTCGACAACAACAAGACCAATGTTGATGCCCCCATCGCTGTTGGTGCCCTCGACGGCGAAGGTGTCGCTGTCGATGGCCAGGGGCGTCACCACAGTAGTGGTAGCAGCTACAGCGACCTGAATGCCGGTGGCAGTCGCCACTATGGGAGCTCCCGCGGACAGCGGAGCGTTGATAACAATGGCCTTCTCAACAACATTGGGAACCACTCTCTCAACGGTGACAACTTAAACTGCAACTCCATTCTCGACAACAACGACACCGATGTCAGCATCCCCATCGCTGTTGGTAGCCTCGAGGGCGAAGGACTGGCTGTCTAATTAAGCTGCTTACCCGCTAATCTGCGGTAGCACTTGCCTAACAAGGCGAAGGGCCCGAAATCCTAGGATTTCGGGCCCTTCGCCTTGAGGTCGTATAGCTTGCACCACAGAGTTTCTATGAAGCCGCCCTAGCCAGGCAACTCGCGCTATGCCGTCTTTCGCGAGAACAGTATTATGTAAACTTTGGTATGAAATCTGCGCGATGCCGTCCTTCGCGGGAACCTTTCGCAGGAAACCTGCACTATGCAACCTTTCGCAGGAAACCTGCGAAGTGCGGAACGGTGAACGCGATACTGCCGCGTTCGGCGGAGTAGACGAGGCCCTTTTTCAGTAGGCCATCGCGGGCTGGAGATAGGCTCGACGGTTTGCGGCCCAGCGAGATGGCAACGTCCGCGGTCGAGACCGGTTCATCGCCGGCCGACAGCATCGCGATCGTGTGCATGTACTCCCGCTCCGCCGGAGTTGCCCGCTCATATCGCGACCCAAAGAAGCCGACCGCTAGCTCTGACTCCGCCTCCGGCGCGGCAACCCGCACATCGTGCGCCGTAATCGGGCTTTTCGGAGCCGCATCCCAGGTGACTTTCCCATACGCCTGCACAAAGTAGGGGTAACCGTCGGCGGCGGCATAGAGCGCGGCCAGTGCCTCCGACGTGAACGTCACATCCTCGCGTTGCGCCGGCGCAACCAATGCATAATCCGCTGCTGGCCGCTCCAGCCGATCGATCCGCAGATAGCGGAAAAGCCGTTCCGAGTACGACTTGCTCGCCGACAGCACAGCCGGCAGGTGCGGCAAACCAGCACCCACGACGATCAGCGGAGCGCCGCGCTGGGAAAGCTCGTGACACGCGGCGCAGATCGCCGACGCATCATCGGCTGGTAGGTCCTGCATCTCATCGATGAACAGAGCCATCCCGGAACCAACATCGCGTGCCAATTCGGCTGCGTCGGTGAACAGCTCCACCAAGTCAATCTCGATATCGCCAGAATCAGCCCGCCCGGTAGCCGCCGGCGCATCGATACTGGGCCGCCAACTATCACGCAGCTTCGTTCCACTCGGATTGCTCCGCAACGCGAATGCCTTCAGCACGGCCAAGAACTCGTCAACCCGATCCGGCGCGCGATGTCGAGGCGCCAGTTCACGCACCGCCATATGCAGCGCAGCGGTAACCGGCCTCCGCAGCGACTGATCAGGTTTAGCTTCCAACTTGCCAGTGCCCCAGAGTCGGTTCATCGCCGCCGAACGCAGCGTATTGAGCAGTACCGTCTTTCCGACCCCGCGCAGCCCAGTAAGCACAAGTGAACGTTCCGGACGGCCGCGCGCAACCCGTTCCAGCACCACATCGAACTGCGCGAGCTCAGTGTCTCGGCCCGCCAGCTCCGGCGGCCGCTGCCCGGCACCCGGGGCGTAGGGATTCCGTATCGGATCCATGGTGGTGAGCGTCTCCAATCGGCCCCTGCCGGCGTTCTCGTCGCCTTGCGTACCCATTCCGCTTCGCTGCATTTTCGTACGCGGCGGCTCCTGCGGCCTTGGCAGATGACCAGTTGGAGACGCTCTAGGAGAGTATCTAAATATCTAAAATCTATCCTAGATATGCTTAGAATCTGCTAGGTGTGTCGTGCCCGAGTTGGAATGGTGGGGTGGATTGCTGCTTCTCGGCTTCTGTGGTGGCGGGTCTGCGCCACTCCCAGCTTCGCTGCATGATCTCGTAGCGTCGCACCTGGCCAAAGCAGCGCCCAACTTGAACCCGGGCCAGCTCACCTTCACTGGGTGAATACCGCAGCTCTGGTGCCATAACCCAAGCGGTGGCAGTATCACCACTTCCAGCATCCAGTGCCAGGTAGGTCCGAGAACGCCACGGTGCGTGCCGCTTGGCGAACGGGTTGAAGCGCTTCCGTTCCCGTACTCGTAGCACGAGGCCATCCAGGTAGCGCGGAGCGAGCCAGTCCAGCAACCCACACCCCACGTAGGTGGCGCCTAAACCGCAAGCCATGCTGGTGATGGCTACCGCCAACGTCACGACCCAGCCGACAAAAAACCATTGCCGAGTCATGAAAATCATGAGCGCCGCCCACCCTAACCAGCCAAAACCTGTAACGAATGCGCGAGACGGTGCCCATCCCCACGAAGGTCGGAGGCGATAGCGCACCTGTACTCGCCGCCAAGTTCCTCCGTATGCCGACCACGCTTTGTGGTCATCCCCTGGGCCCAACTCGAGCACTCGAAGTACCTGGCGCGCTACGCCGAGCGCCGCCGCATATGCCAGGTAGCGCTGCCACATAGTGACCGCGGCCGGCGGCAACTCAGCAAACGATGGATGCAACCGCAGATATTCCCGCATTCCCAGCCAGCGGCTGGCGGCTTCACGACCCGCCGCCGTGTCGCGCTCTCCGCGTAGCCGCCCGACGCTGCTGGCCAGCAGCCCGTAGAGGATGAGTCCGATTAGGGCGAACGCCGGATGCCCAAAACTCTTGGCGGCCACAACGGCTGTGACGCCACCCGGAAGTAGCGCCAAGCTCACCAAACCGATTCGGGTGAGAGTGGAGATGCGACTACGAGATAGTCCGAGCTCGCGCGCATGGGCAATCACCTCGGCTCGGAAGCTCCTAAGCCAAAGCTCGGCAGCCTGGGGCGAGCCATGCGCAAGGGCAGGTAGCGGCGTACTGGATCCCACCGTCACCTGCTGTATCCGATTCATCACGGTGCGCTCATACGGTGTCAGGTCTGCGGGCCAAGGATTCTTTACCGTGCATACTGCCTGTTCAGGCTCTGGACCAACCCTTTCGATCGCGATGTATCCGCGTGCCGCCATATCCATAAACGTGGCCTCGGCGGCCTCCTCGCCGCATTCCCAGCGATTGGCGAGCAGATGTGCAAGCGCAGGTGTTTCGGCTCCCAGTTCCTGGCCAGCCGGAGCGGCGGCGACAAAGCCCGCTTTTGTGCGATACGCGAGCAGCCCTAGCAGCACAAACCATGCGACTGAGACCGCGGCAGCCGCTTCGGCCACGTGAAGTACCGCGCTCCACGAGACATCAAACGAGTTCATCGCTGCGCTCAATTCTGCGGCAAGCCGATTGTGGCGCTCCACTCAACTTCCCTTCTAAAAGCGCACGTTCGCGGGGCTGCGTGCGCCTAGCTCAGCTTGGAAGTACTCCTGTGCGGTAAACCCGGTGATTCCGGCCACGATCAGACGGGGGAACGACTGCACCTCGTTGTTGAGCCCTAGCACTGCGTCGTTGTAGAACTGTCGCGCATACGTAATTCGGTCTTCGGTATTAGCTAGTTCTTTCTGTAGCGCGAGGAAGTTGTCGCTAGCTTTGAGATCCGGGTATGCCTCGGCCAGCCCGAACAGGCCTTGTATCGCGCCGGTAAGTACTGACTCTGCCGCTCCTCTGCCGGCAGGACCTTCGGCAGCAAGGGCCTGGGTCCGGGCGACAATGACGGCTTGCAGCGTTGCTTGTTCATATGCGGCGTAACCCTGCACAGTGGCAACAAGGTTAGGAATCAAATCATGCCGACGGGCCAGCTGCACATCGATCTGCCCCCACGACGCTTTCACGTTATTCCGCCGCTTGATCAGTCGGTTGTACTCGATGATGAACCACACTGCTCCGGTGATCACCACACCACCGACACCGATCCAGATCAAAGTGCTTGTCACTGCCTACACCCACCCTTAGAGCAACCAGCTTGAGCGTACCGCCGCCGTATTCTTATCATGCTCCACCGGTGCAGGCCGCATGACAACGTTGGCCGATGTGAGCAGAAGTATTGCGAGAATAGGACCTTTGATTGGCATATATACGTAGATCTAGAAAATTTTCTATACGGACCGATATTTGGTTATGGTTCTGTGTCGCTACGGCCTGTGTCGCTACGGCCTCTGACGCTCTTACGAGGTGGTGCACGATAACAATTTTTGCCAAGTTCTCTTAACTTGGCAAAAACACGCTGCCACTGACCTGGTCGCTTCGTCGACGATGATGACAGTAGCTTGCAAACGTGTACCATGTCGTTACACACTCATCGAAGTGTGCGCGCGGCACGCAACGCCTGTTCGACGTAACCCGCCCCGAACACCACCACATGAACGAGTAACAGATGCAGCTGGTGAGCTGCTACTCGCTGCTGCCACCCTTCGCCCAACGGATACACAGCTTGATAGCTGTTCAAAGTATCGGCGAGAAACGGTGCGCCGAACAGCTGCAGCGTAGCCAGGTCGGTTTCGCGATGGCCCCAGTGCGCCGCGGCGGCGTCCACAATCCAAGGCTGACCTTCGGCATCGTAATGTACGTTTCCCGACCACAGATCTCCGTGAATACGGGAGGGCCGTTCACTCGGACCGACGTGCTGCGGCAACCGAGCCAGGAGTGTCTCCAGCTCGCCACATAACTTCCTGTCGACTACTCCGAGGTCACGCGCCTGCCGGAGATAGGGCAGGCAGCGCCGTTCTAGGAAAAACTCCGGCCATTCCTTCTTGGGCGTGTTATCCAGCGGGAGCACTCCGACATATCCAGTTTCCGGAACACCATATCCCTTGGGAGCACCGAACGCTGGTGCTGCACCGAAGCTATGCAGTTGCGCAAGCAGTTCGCCGAGCCGTTGAGCGCCGCTCCGCGTGGGTTGTCCGGGTTGTATCCACTGCAACACCAGTAACTCGTCTAACACCGCTATGACTTCGGGGACCGGCAACCCCGGACGCTCGGCGAGCCATCGCAGCCCCGCCGCCTCGGCTGCAAAAAACCCTGAAGGTGCGGCGGCGTGAGCCTTAGCAAACAGGTGCGTGCCATCATCGAGGGTCCACAGCTGAGATTGACCTGCCGCCGCCGGATCGCGCGAGAGTGAACTGACCCGGATGCGCTGATGCTCTATGAGCCGAGGAATCACATGCGGATTCGCGCGCAGATAAGCCAAGTCCATTAGATTGACTGTAGCTTGAGCAGTCCGTTCTGGTGTTCCTCGGAATTGCTGGCTAGCGGGACGATGTAGAGACTGGGGCAACTCGCGTGACGAAGGGAAAAAGCTCTATGTCCTATTCTTTCTGTTATGCGCAGTTACTTGATGTGCCCGCCAACCTACTTTGGGGTTCAGTACGCCACCAACGCGTGGATGGACCTGCCTGCCTCGGTTGACCTTGACCGCGCAATGATGCAGTGGAAACTCCTCAAGTCCACCTACGAGCAGCTCGGCCATCACGTTGAGCTGCTAGAGCCGGTTGCAGGTTTGTCGGACATGGTGTTCTGCGCTAACGGTTCCTTTAGTGTGAACGGCGTGGTACTCGGGGCGAAGTTCCGTTTTCCGCACCGCGCAGCCGAAGCCCAGGAGCACCGCCGCTGGTATACCGCGCACGGTTGGTCGCGCTTTGTGACGCCAGAGCACGTCAATGAAGGCGAGGGCGATCTGATCTATTTGCCGGGACGAGGTTTGATTCTAGCCGGCTACGGTTTTCGTACCGAACGCATCGCTCACGCCGAGATTGCTGAAGTCTTCGCTTGCCCAGTGATCAGTCTGCAGTTGGTGGATGAGCGGTTCTATCACCTCGACCTTTCGCTATTTGCGTTAGATGATCACACACTCTCGTACTTTCCGGGGGCATTTTCGTCCAGTTCTCAGGCAGCGTTGGCTCGTGAGTTTCCCGACGCGTTAATCGCCACCGAGGCCGACGCGCTCGCGTTCGGCTTGAACGCGCTGAGTGATGGTCACCACGTCGTGCTGCCTCCCGCCGCTACCCATTTGCGGCAGGTTCTGGCCGAACGCGGTTACCAGCCTATTTGCCTTGACCTGTCTGAGCTGGGCAAAAGCGGCGGATCGGTAAAATGTTGCACCGCGGAGCTGCGCCCTGGCGTGTAGCGCAACTCAGCGCCAAGCCGTCTAATTGCCCCCACAGATAATCGGGTTCTGCCATGCTGTAGCTATGGCCGACTCCGAGTCCTTCGTGCAGTTGTTGACTCCGAGTGGACATTATCGACAACATAATGAATACGCTGTTGACTTCACTCCGCAACAGTATCGGGATATTTACCGTGATTTGGTGATCGTGCGGCGGCTCGACGCTGAAGCTACCGCACTGCAGCGGCAAGGCGAGTTGGGCTTGTGGGCTTCACTGTTGGGCCAAGAAGCGGCGCAAGTTGGATCCGGTCGTGCGCTACAGCCACAGGACGTGGCGTTTCCCAGCTACCGCGAGCATGGCGTGGCCTGGTGTAGAGGACTGGACCCGATAGCGCCACTGCGATTATTCCGAGGCGTGGACCATGGTGCATGGGACCCCGCCGACACCAATTTCCATCTCTACACCATCGTCATAGGATCTCAGACTTTGCACGCCACCGGATACGCGATGGGCGTGACAAAAGACGGTCAGGTCGGTAGCGAAGATGGCGCCGCCGTCATCACCTATTTCGGCGACGGCGCTACTAGCCAGGGTGACCTTAACGAAGCGCTGATCTGGGCGAGCGGGTTCGCCGCTCCGGTAGTTTTTTTCTGCCAAAACAACCAGTATGCGATCTCAGCTCCTAGCACACGCCAAAGCAGAATTCCGCTATACCTCCGAGCCGCGGGGTTTGGTTTACCTGGGATCCAAGTAGACGGTAATGACGTACTGGCTTGTTACTCGGTGACCCAAGCCGCGCTACGCCGGGCTCGGTTGGGCGAAGGACCAACGTTCATCGAGGCATACACCTACCGAATGGCCGCGCACACTACTTCCGATGATGCCAGCCGTTATCGCCCGTCTAGCGAGGTTGAGCTTTGGCAGCAGCGCGACCCGATCGCACGTTATCGCGCATACCTCGAGCGCGAGCAGCTCGCGGATGCCGAGTTCTTCGCCGATACGGACTCCCAAGCTCAGCAGTTGGCGCTGAAGCTTCGTGCCCAGACCCTCGCGTTGCCTGATCCGCCGCCGCGAGCGATCTTCGATCAGGTATACGCCGAGCCTTCCGCGCAGCTCGCTGAACAGCAAGAAAAGTTTGCGGCGTACCTGGACAGCTTCGCCGACAATGACGGTGAGGCAGCTACAGCCGGCTCGCAGGGGCTGGGTGGGAGCACGTCATGACTGTGATGACGCTGAGTAAAGCATTGAACGCCGGGCTACGGGCAGCGATGGAGGCTGATGCTCGTGTGTTGTTGATGGGAGAAGATATTGCAACGCTCGGCGGCGTTTTCCGGGTCACCGACGGGTTAGCCAAGGATTTTGGTGAAGGCCGGGTGATCGATACACCGCTTTCTGAGGCCGGAATTGTGGGTACAGCGATCGGTTTGGCGCTGCGCGGCTATCGACCCGTTTGTGAAATTCAATTCGATGGTTTCGTCTATCCAGCATATGACCAGATTGTGACGCAACTGGCCAAAATGCACTACCGTTCGGCAGGCCGCGTGCAGCTACCGGTGGTGATTCGCATCCCGTTTGGTGGCGGTATCGGAGCCGTGGAGCACCACAGTGAATCTCCCGAGGCTTACTTTGCCCATACCCCCGGGCTGAAAGTGGTGAGCTGCGCCGACGCGTCTGACGCTTATGTGATGATTCAGCAGGCGATTGCCAGCGATGACCCGGTAATCTTTTTCGAGCCCAAGCGGCGCTACTGGGATAAAGCCGAGGTGGATCAGACACAGGATCTACTCGACGCTGCCGTGACGCCGCTGCACGCTGCACGCATCGTACGGGTAGGACGCGATGTGACCGTTGTGGCATATGGGCCCATGGTGAAGACCTGCCTTGCGGCGGCGCTGTCTGCCGCAGACTGCAACCAAGAGCTCGAAGTGATCGACCTTCGCTCGCTATCTCCCCTGGACTTCGAACCGGTGCTCAGCTCAGTCCGTAAAACCGGCCGGTTGGTGGTGGTCCACGAGGCACCGCGCACCGTTGGCTTGGGTGCGGAGATCTGTGCTCGGGTCAGCGAGGAATGTTTCTACCATCTGGAGGCGCCGCCGCTTCGAGTTACCGGTTTTGACACGCCATATCCCCCTGCTCGGTTAGAGGAGCACTATCTGCCCGACGTGGAGCGCATCCTGACTAGCGTGGATATCGTGATGAGCCATCGATAGCGCTGAATCGAACATGCGATGATCTCCCACAATGCACACACCACGAGAAGGGCTACAGCAATGGCGACGACTGTCCCGTTTCGACTGCCCGATCTAGGCGAGGGGTTGACCGAGGGTCATATCTTGCGCTGGCTGGTAGAGCCGGGCCAAACCGTTGAGCTCAACCAGGTCATTGTCGAGGTTGAAACCGCGAAGGCCGCGGTAGAACTGCCGTCTCCGCATGCTGGGGTGGTGGCCAAGCTGCTCCACGCACCGGGCGACACAGTAGACGTTGGTGCGCCGATTATCACCTTTGAGCTTGCCGACACCTCAAGCGCCAACAGCGGAGCAGCTGCTGGTGAGGCAGCTCACCTCGCTACAGATTTGACTGCCACTTTGACTGTCACAGGTGTGACTAACCCCAATGGAGCTGAGCCGATCGCGAAACCCGCAGGCAACCGCACAGCTGTACTGGTGGGATACGGGCCGCTCCAGGAAACCGCCTCTGGCCGTCGCCCGAAGAAACCTACCGTTCAGGCGCAGCTTGTGCCGGAAAACCCTGAGCCACCGGCTCCCATCGTGCCAGGGGTATTGGCGAAGCCGCCTGTGCGCAAGCTGGCACGAGAGCTTGGCGTGAGCCTAGATCGCGTAGCCGCCACCGGTCCACATCATACCGTGACCCGTGACGATGTACTGGCGGTAGCCAATGGCGGTCTGCGGCCACGCGCCGTTAGCCGCTCCGAGCAGCGAATCCCGGTCACTGGTGTACGGCTGCTCACCGCGGAGGCGATGGTAACCAGCGCATTCAGCGCACCACATGTGACCGTGTTTTTGACGGTGGACGTCACCTCGACGATGCAGTTACTTGCTGAGCTCAAGCAGCTTCCGGAGTTTGCCACCGTAAAGGTGGGTCCGCTGCTAATGGCAGTGAAGGCGACGCTGTTCGCACTCTCTCGGCACCCGGAGATGAATGCCAGCTGGGACGCCGAACGTGCAGAAATCGTGCAGAAGAACTACATCAATTTAGGTATCGCGGCAGCGACACCCCGTGGGCTACTCGTGCCGGTCATTGCAGACGCTGACACGCTGTCTACTGTGGAGCTTGCTACCCAGTTGGCCGATGTCGCCGCGATCGCGCGTAGCGGACACGTTCGACCATCGCAGCTATCTGGTGGCACATTCTCGATCAGTAATGTGGGGGTGTTTGGTGTCGACGCTGGAACCCCGATCCTTCCGCCGGGCCAAGGGGCGATCTTGGCAATCGGCACGATTGCGCTTCGTCCGTGGGTGCACGAGGCAGTAGTGGTGCCACGACAAGTGGCAACACTGTCGCTGTCCTTTGACCATCGCATGATCGACGGCGAGCAAGGCTCGAAGTTTCTGGCTGATATCGGCCGTTATTTGCGCAACCCGGCGTTGCACGTACTGAGCTAGTTCCAGGGTTAGCCCCGAAACACCAAGGGGCATAGGATGCACTTCGACACAGATATATCTAGTTCTAGGAGCGCGCATGACCGACCCGAGCAAGCAGCCCGCCTCCGATTCCTCCTCTGATGCGGCGGCAGCGCAAGCCGGTTCCGGAACGGAAGGCGCCTCTGAGGTGCCACCGATGAAGCCTGAAATTTCTCCCACTGAGGAGAGCTCCTCGGCCAGCCGGGAGCAGCATGTTTCTCCTGAGGCTCAGGTTGATCAGCCCGCTAGCGAGGCGGGCATTACCGAATCTACGTCCACCCAGGCTTCTGACTCTCAGCAGTCGATCGCTGACGCTGACGTTGACGCGGCCACGGACAGCGCTGTGAGCGCTGACACCCCCGGGAGCGCACGCGCGGGTACCAGCGCTGACACTCTCGTGGATTCTGATGGCCAGACAGTCGACGCGCAGGAACAGCTTTCGTCGGAGCCGAGTGCTGCTGTGCTCCAGCCAACAGCCCAGCAGCAGAACCTCTCCGCACCTCCGGCGCCGCAGGCCACCGCACCCGGCTACACCGAACCTACTCCTGGAGCGCATCGTCCGCGGGGTAGCCGCCGCCGCTTGGTGATTGTATTGGGGGTGCTCGTAGTCCTATTGCTCGTAGTCGGCGGCGTGCTGGGCTATGTATTCATTCAAGACTCTACCGACAGCGCACACAAGGCCGGCAAATGTATCGAGCAAGACGGTGGCAGGGCCAAGTCGGTGGACTGTGGCAATGAGAACGCGTTCAAGATCATTAAGCGACTCAACCACACCCAAAGCGACAAGGGCTGCCCAGTTTCAGAGACTGAGCTGTACTTCGTGAATGAGACCAAGAATTACGTGCTCTGTCTGAAGAAAAACACAGCTGAAAATTAGAAAGCCGCTTCGTTGAGCTCCATGGCGCCGTCTGTAGTAACCGCTACCGTGGTGGCGCGGGCTGAAAGTTCTGGCAGCACGGTCTGGGCGAAGTACTGTGCGGCGGCAACTTTACCCTGGTAGAAGTGCGCGTCTTTGCTGCCACCACGCGCGGCGGCAGCCTGAGCCACCACGGCGTGGCGCAGCAGTAGCCAACCGATTAGTAGATCGCCCAAGCTCAGCAGCAGGCGGGTTGTGTTCAGACCTGCGCGGTAGATCTGCGGCGGGTCGTTACTGCTGTCCTTCGCCCAGATAGACATCTGATTCACCATGCCGACGACTTCATCGATTCCTGTTTCCAGCGCGGTACGGGTTGGTGCAAGCGATCCGGAAATGCTGGATTCGCGCAGCCAGCGCTGGATCTCCTCCACAAGCTCTGACAACGCCGCGCCGCGATCGCGTAGAATCTTGCGGAAGAACAAGTCTTGGCCTTGAATTGCGGTGGTGCCTTCGTATAGCGTGTCGATCTTTGCGTCACGCACGTACTGCTCGATCGGATAATCCTGCAAAAACCCAGACCCGCCGAATGTCTGCAAGCACTCCGAGCCCAAAAGCTCGTAGGAACGCTCGGAACCGCAGCCCTTCACTATTGGTAGCAGCAGATCGTTGCGCCGGCGCAGGGTAGTAAAAGACTTAAGGTCCTCTGTGTGTTCCGCGATGGCGATGCGGTCTTGAATATGGGCGGTATACAGGACCAGTGCCCGCAGCCCTTCGGCGTAGCACTTTTGCCGTAGCAAGCTTCGCCGCACATCGGGATGGTGGATGATGCTGACGCGGGGCGCATCAACTTTGCCCAACGACGCAAGATCTGGCCCTTGCACTCGTTGCTTTGCGTATTCCAACGCATTGAGGTATCCCGATGACAAAGTAGCGATCGCTTTGCTGCCCACTAACATTCGCGCATATTCGATGATCGTGAACATCTGTGCGATGCCGTCGTGAGTGTTACCAACGAGAGAACCGATCGCGGGTTCTCGTTCACCAAACGTAAGCTCACAGGTTGTGGAGGCTTTCAGCCCCATTTTGTGCTCGAGGTTGGTGGCATACACCCCGTTGCGTGTGCCGAGTTCACCTTTGGGCCCGATCAAAAACTTCGGCACGATAAACATCGACAAACCTTTGGTGCCGGGGCCAGCACCCTGAGGTCGAGCTAACACGAAGTGCACAATGTTGCTGGTAAGGTCATGCTCGCCCGAGGTGATGAAACGCTTCACTCCGCTGATGTGCCAGGTTCCGTCGAGTTGCGCAGTAGCTGTGGTGCGTCCAGCACCGACGTCAGATCCAGCGTCGGGTTCGGTGAGCACCATAGTTGCCGCCCACCCTTGCTCGACCATCTGTTCGGCGATGAACTGCTGCTCCGGTGTGCCGAGCGAGTACAGGATGCTGGCGAATTGAGCGCCTCCGGCATACATGAACGCTGCGGGATTTGCCCCCAGCAGGAGCTCCGCGACGGCCCAACGCAGAGTCGGAGGCGCACCATAGCCGCCCAGCTGGCGGGGCAGATCAAGCCGATGCCACTCACCTTCGATTAGACGGCGGTAGGAGGATTTGAGCGCTTCAGGTATGACTGCGCTGTGTTCGATCGGATCAAAGAGAGGCGGATGCCGATCGGCAAGAGTGAAGGAGGCGGCAAGCTCTCCACTAGCCAGTCGCTCGACTTCATCGAGCACGCTGTGCGCGTCGTCAGTGCTAAGCAGCTCGAAGGGCTCGCTGCCTAAGCGCTCGGAAAGATTCAGGACCTCGAACAGATTGAAGCGGATGTCGCGTAGGTTACTTCGGTAGTGGTTCATTGCTGGCGCCTTTCGCCGCAACTGCTGCTTCGAGCAGATACCTCCCACTATATTACCCATCAGTAACTAGCGCGGTAGCTAAGAGGTCGCTGAAATTTCGATTGGCGTTTCAGGGTTTGGGTGAGCCAGGCGCCCGAGCAGGGCCAGCGTGTCGTCGAGGGGTACCGGACGGAAGAACTGCGCATCGACGTGCTCAACGGCGGCAATCGCGCGCGGGGCTAGATCGGCACCGAGACTAGTGACCCGCAGTCGCTTGGCGCGCGTGTCGGCCCGGTCGACTTCGCGTTCGATCAGTCCTTTGCTTTCCAGGGTGCGCAGCACCTGGGAGGCCATCTTGACATCGGTGCCGGCATGCCGGGCAAGTGTCAACTGGTTGGGATGCTCGCCGCGCGTGTTGAGCCACCAGGCACAGGCGAGTAGCACGAACTGTACGTGGGTGAGGCGAAGGGGAATCAAAGCTGAGGCGATGGCACGTTGCCAACGCAACGTTGCATGCCAGAGCAGGAAGCCGGGGCTGTCGCCGGGGTTGAGGGGCATCACTCTTGCGCCAATCTGACCAGTGAAGCCATGGTTTCGGGCCAATCGGCGGTGATGGCTGGACCGATCTGTGGGCCAATCTCGTCGGCGCCCGGGCCGGTGATTTCCATCCGGTACGTCACCTGGGTACGGTGCTGATCAAGCCGAGCTAATCGGTGGATGGTACGCAGGAGCAGTTTGTCAATGGAGGCCTCGTCGATGAACCTTTCGTATTGGGTCAAATCGGTGATGCGCAGCCGCACCGGGTCCTGCCCTAGTGGGGTCATCGTGATCTCGACACCTATCGCAAACGGGCCGCTAATCTCGACCTTTTCGATGTCGGCGTTCCAGGTGCCCCAATTCTGCACATCGGTCCACAGCCGCCAGATCGCTTGGGGCGTAGCGCTGGTCTCGAGACCGTGCTCGTAAACCCACATAAAATACTCCTCCGCTACATAGACTATGCAGAGACTATCTGTCGGCAGACTATTAGTCCAGTGCGTGTGGCTATGTTTTTAATTTCGCCTTACGCCGAGGATTAGGAGTAGCTTCCGCGCTGAGTGCCCCACTCCCAGGCAGGCCGGTTCGCTCGGTCGGAGGTTGGCCCCTGGTACTCCAGGAGCACTAGTGCAACGTCATCGTCGAGCTTGCCGCGGACCCAATCGGTCAGCGCGTTCTCCAGGGACGTTAGAGCGTCGTTGATGGTGCCATGCCCAAGGATCCGCCAGGCGCGTTGCTCAATTGGGAAGAATTCGTTGTCTCGCCGAGCCTCAGCCAGACCATCAGTAAACAACAGGATGCGATCGCCAGGTTCGAGCCGTTCCACCCGTGGTTTAGCGGCGGCAAGGAAACCCAACGGCGGCGCGGTGGTGGGTGGGTCCAGTGGGGTGACTGCACCTTTGCGCAGTAGTAGTGGCGCGGGGTGGCCGCAATTGAGTACGGTCAGCATTCCGCCACGCTCTTCAATAATGCAAGCTGTGACAAAATCCTCGTCGCCCACTGCCCGCGCTACCGCGCGGTCGAGGTCGGCCATCACCGAGCGCAACTCGGCTCGCTCATACGCCACATGCCGGTAAGAACCCAGCACTGTGCTAGCCAGGCGCACCGCATCCAAACCTTTTCCGCGCACGTCACCAATGAGAACGCGGGAGCCGTATGGCGTATCGAGTGCTTCGTACAAGTCGCCGCCTATATCAGCTTCGGCACTGGCAGAGACATAACGGACACCGAGCGTGAGGTCCCCAAGCTGACCGTCAATGGGCCTTAACACTGCTTGCTGCACTACCGCGGCAAGCTTGCGAAGAGATGTGAGGCGTTGGTATGCCTGCAACCTTAGCTGGCTTACTCCAGCGGCAATAAACGTGACTACCACGATTCCGCCCAGTTGGAGCAGCTGAATGCCCTGTGCCCGCGTGGTGAAGGGCAGATACAGCAGCAAGGCCAGGACAAAAGACAAGCTTCCGACAGCGAAAACCCAGCGATAGGTAGCCACAACGGCGGCAATCAATGGCGGGGCGACCAGCATTCCAGCAAGCTCAGGTTCTGGCCCAGATAGTAGGTCAAGCCCGGCGATGGTCACAGCGAATAGACACGCCGCGACTATTCCGGTCCGAGGTGTTGGGCCCAGCTCTGAGCCGTTAACTGCTGGCATGAGGCAGACAGTACTCGTCGTGGTTGGCCGTGAAGAAATAGCCGTATGTCCATTATACGACGATAAGCTCGCGTTAGCGCCACTGGCTTAGTAGGCTTTGCACTGCCTTGAATAGGCAAGATGGGCCGCGCTGTAGCCAACTCAGGCAGATCAACGTGGCGCATCGACCTCGGCATCACACTTTGGAGATTTATCATGAGTCACCCACCGCAGTATGGCCAGCCTGGACAGCAGCCCAGTTATGGACAACCGGCGCATGGCCAGCAGCCTTCGCGCAGCGGCAGCAATATTTTTACAGATTTTAAGTTTTCACCGCTGGAGTGGGGCGCGGTTGCGGCCTGGCTCGTTGGCTTTATCGTCTTACTCGTCTCGTACTTCACTGACTGGGCTTCGGTTGCAAACGAGGGTGCAGGCCTAGGAAAATTCAGGGATGTACCTGGGGAAGCTGACACCAATATCGGAACCTACAGCACGCTTTTCATCGTGGCCTCTGTGCTGGCACTTATTGCGGCAGCGGCAGCTATCGTGCTGCGAGACAAGTTCCGACTTCTAGCTCGGATTGTCACCGCAGTGTTAGCGGCACTCACATTGCTGTTCGCAATCTTGATAATGTCTGAGCTTTCTAGCGTGTTCTTCAAGCCCTTGCCAAGTAGCATCGACCACGGCTACACCACAGGTGCCTACCTAGGCATTTTGGGAGCCGTACTACTCGGGGCCGTCGCGGGACTAGCACAAAAATGTGGTGCTGGGTCTACACCTTCTGTTGGTTATGGACAACCTAGCGGTTACCAGCAGTAGCCTCCACGCTAGAGGCCGTGCGATTGTACAACGTGGGTCCCGGAACCAGCTGGTTCCGGGACCCACGTGCATACATGTGTCACCAGTTGAGCGACGCTGGTGAAATGGTTGCGATAAAAGGAGAGCCAAATTCTCCGCTTCTCAAAGGGTGGCAAGATGACAGATCTCCTCTATATGCAAGATTTTGATATTGAAGCCTGCGAAGCCAAAGTTCTTTCGTTTAGTCTTATCGAAGATGGCCGCACGGACATCATCCTCGACCAAACCTGCTTCTACGCTCGAGGTGGCGGCCAAGATTGGGATAGAGGCGTTATTAGCGGGCCGGAGGCTGTGTCTTCGGTTGAAGAAGTGCATCTGGATGAAGAGGGTCAAGTCCATCATGTCGGCCGCCTTACCAGCGGCTCATTCAGCGAAGGTGATGGAGTTGTCTGTGAAGCCGACCATGAGCGGCGATCGATAAATACGCGGCTTCACTCCGCCGCACATGTTATCGATATGGCCGTGGATAGCCTAGGTCTCGATTGGATTGGCACTAAAGGCCAACATTACCCCCACTTGTCGGCTGTTGAATATAGCGGTACTTGGGAGTTCGAGAAGGCCGAAGAACTACGCACTGAGCTCGAAGCGTTAACGAACGCTTTCATCGAAAAAGGCAGTAGCAATAGTATCCGGTTTATGTCCGTGGAAGAAATGCAAACTGTCTGCCGCCATGTACCTGATAATATCCCGGAAAACAAGCCCGGTAGAGTCGTGCTGTACGGAGATAATTTTGGTATTCCTTGCGGCGGGACTCATGTCCGTGATATTAGCCAGGTTGGCGTAACTAGCATTCCAAAGATTAAAGAGAAGAAGGGTACCATTCGGGTCAGCTACACCGTAGAGGGAATCGCCTCGGCTACATAGCGGCTCCGGTATCAGCCGGTCGCTCCCGCATTCGGGTGAATCCCGCGGCCATCTAGATCGAAGGCCATTCCTTCTGTGACGTGTCCGTCAGCCGCGACTAGATCCTTTGGCGCATCTGCCCAGTGTAGGCGGCGCTTGCAAGCATGTAACTGCTGAGCTGCTTCTACGGGGAGGCTGACACCGCGGGTCTGAGATGCCATCCGTATAGAAGCGGTTAATCGGTGACGACGGTTCAGTTCAGTTGTTCTACTAACAAACAATAAAATCAGGTTTGGCTTAATAAGGGGCGGGGGCATGTTATCTTTTGGGAAGTTGTCGTGATTCTTCATGGATTAGTGGGGTTGGGATATGAGTTCACGCATCCAACACATGGTAGGTGAGTCTCCTTGGTTTCAGGTGGTGGG